>NZ_SDLA01000016.1:0-58726 GCF_013096845.1 Geobacillus sp. BMUD | reverse complement strand
GCCGTGGAAAAGGCAATGACGATATCGCCGCTGCCGTGATGAACATGACTCCCCGTCCGCGCCAGCCCCACCGCCGCCCGCTTCGCCAACCGCTTCAATTGCCGCGCATCAAGCGGCGCATCGGTTGCCACGATCATCATAATCGACCCAGGCGGCACATCCCGCTCATCAAACGACGGCGGCACATATGGCACAAACCGCAGCTCTTCACGCCGCCCAAAATTGCTCACGACAAGCGTCCCGACCGTATACATTCCGCCCGCGATCCGCGATGAACTGCCGACTCCTCCTTTCCAGCCGAAGCACATCATGCCCGTCCCCGCGCCGACTGCTCCTTCTTCCATATCCACCCGCGCTTCGGCAATCGCCTGTTTCGCATGCGCCTTCGTCACCGCCAGCGCCCGCGCCGCGTTCAAATAGCTGTCATTGCACTCCCCGACCACGATGTTGACAGACCCGGCCGTGTCGCCAATCTCCGGCGTCATCTCCATCATATACTCAAGCGTCCCTTGCCAGACAGCGCCGACACTGAACGTACTCGTCAGCATAATCGGCGACTCGATCGTCCCCAGCTCCTCGACTTGCACGAGCCCCGCCGTTTTCCCGAACCCGTTCAGGACAAAGCACGCCGCCGGCACCTTCTCTAAAAACCAATTCCCCCCATGCGGCAACACCGCCGTCACCCCAGTGCGGATCACCGTCCGTTCATCCCGCTCTTCACGAACCGTCACATGCCCGACCCGAACGCCGGACACATCCGTAATTTGATTCCGCTTCCCTGTCGGAAGCGTGCCGATCGAAAACCCGAGATTGCGAAGTTTTTGGCGCATCGATGCGAAGCCTCCTGTCGCGGTGGTTAGCTCTCTAACCTTAAAATAGAAAAACCAAAAATTTATAAAACCGTGATGCACAACAAGGGGAGTTCCGTTCTTTTCATCACAAATGTTTACAAAGAGACCGGTTGGGTGAGCAAACGTAGGTGTCGGTTTTCATTCGTTATAGTTACGATAAAAACCGCCAAAGCCAAAGAAGGCAGCTTGGAGTTTGAGTTATGTTTTAATCCCTCGTAGGTACGATAAAAACCGATCAGTTCCAATATGTCGCCGTATATCTCCATTTTCTGTTTCAATCCCTCATAGGTACGATAAAAACATATTTCCTCGAGTCTTTTGAAGTGCTCATGCAATGGTTTCAATCCCTCATAGGTACGATAAAAACCGAAAATGAATGCTTGGTTTCATGGTTCACCTCAATGGTTTCAATCCCTCATAGGTACGATAAAAACATAAATCAGGAACGCAACATTGGATTCATGAATTTCAAGTTTCAATCCCTCATAGGTACGATAAAAACTCCCATTTCCAAAGGGGGCTGAAGGCGCCCGCATTTGGGGTTTCAATCCCTCATAGGTACGATAAAAACAGGTTGTATGTGATGATTGTCTCAATGCGGTCAGCGTTTCAATCCCTCATAGGTACGATAAAAACGTGGAATCTATTCAAATTAGTGAATTTTTGTGAAGTTTCAATCCCTCATAGGTACGATAAAAACGGCTAGCCTAGTCCGGTGGGTAGCGGAGCCGAGGAGACGTTTCAATCCCTCATAGGTACGATAAAAACAACCTGTCACGAACTTTGTTCGGTACGTCCGCACCTGTTTCAATCCCTCATAGGTACGATAAAAACCGAATGATTCCACACGTTCTTTTTTGTCAGCTTTGGTTTCAATCCCTCATAGGTACGATAAAAACTGATAGTATGTTGAGTTATAAAACGTTACGTACCGAGTTTCAATCCCTCATAGGTACGATAAAAACGATGTGGGGACGTATCCTCCACACCCGGAACAAGCCGGTTTCAATCCCTCATAGGTACGATAAAAACGGCCGTGCCGCGGGTTTCCTGGTGCTGAAATCGAAGTTTCAATCCCTCATAGGTACGATAAAAACCTTTTCACTTAACGTTCCTTTGTCCTCATTACTGCGTTTCAATCCCTCATAGGTACGATAAAAACTGATTTCATCAGTGTAGTTTGCGCGTACGTCGCCGGTTTCAATCCCTCATAGGTACGATAAAAACTAAACGGGCGGCTGGCCGGCGAAAAATTCGGCTTCAGTTTCAATCCCTCATAGGTACGATAAAAACTCGGCTTTACCCATGTAAAATCGCCTCCAATTCGTGTTTCAATCCCTCATAGGTACGATAAAAACGACCCGTAGTCTTTTGGGCCGGGAAGGGCGGTGTGAGTTTCAATCCCTCATAGGTACGATAAAAACACGCCGGGGGTGTCATCATATGCAAGGATGCCATGTTTCAATCCCTCATAGGTACGATAAAAACAGGGGAAATTTTCATATTCTCCAGCTTCAAATTCTCCAGTTTCAATCCCTCATAGGTACGATAAAAACGATGCTGGTTACCGTGGCGAAATCGGTGTGATTGTCGAGTTTCAATCCCTCATAGGTACGATAAAAACTCCAAAAAGTGTTGTCATATCAACCTTTTCCCTTCAACGTCATCCTCAGAATAACACGTTTCGAAGATTCTGTCAATGAAATCTATCCTTGATGGCTGTAGGGATCAAGCGATCAAAACCAATGTCGTCGACCCCCTGGGGTTTTTGCACGATTGGAGGTCGACGACAATCAGAATGGCTCACTCGCTGATTAACCGAAACATGCCGAATCCTTGGGAATTGCGGCTGCCTAGGCCAACGTGGTATAGAAACGTCAGTTGTTCGGGAGAAGAGGAAAGACGATAATGGCCTAACCAGCCCGTAATATACATATCTTTGAATCTTGTTACCACTCGATGACGGTGGTGGACATGGACAGGCTCGATCATCAATCTCTCTTCTGGCTCGACGCCATAGTACGCTTCGTATTTATGGCGGAAATTCAGCTCCACGAGGTGGGGAAAGACGTCGTCGTCCGGCCCGAAAAAATGCGTTTTCTTTTTGCCATCGATCGTTTCATACGTGCTGTATACGGTCAGCGGGGAGAGCATGGCCACCTCGATGGTGTTTTGGGCAATTTCCACCTTTTCCATCTTCACGCTTTTGACCTCCACCGGCTGATCGTAAAGCCAAATCTCCCGCCGCAGCAACAACTGCTGTCCGAGCTGCTCGGTCAAATCCGGGAGGATCGTGTCGATATGCCATTGGAAATCGTCCAAAAATCGTATCGTTTTCTTTCCCCTATCCACTTCATGCCTTCCAAATAGACGGCTAAATGTAAACAGTTTAAACGATCGCTTCTCATGGCGGAAGCCGATCTCATGCAAAAACGTCGCCAATCGTTCGCTTTCTAGCGAACGATACAACAGGCCTTGCAGCAAATGCTGATAATGAAGCGGCAGCGACACCGGGCCCTGCCGCCCGTTCATCGTAATAGTCAGTCTCATGTGAATACCCTGCCTTCTATAGATAAATACCATTCCTTCTTCATTTATAAGATGAACTCATCCCCGCCCTTTTTCACCCCCATTTCTTCTCTTTTCGAGTACTTTTGGGTGCGAAACGTGTAAAAAATGACCGAGTCCTCATCAGGATCCATCATTTGGCGCAGTTCCATCTTTAACTTTTCGTAATTCGCCGTTGTGATTTCCCCTTCAAACACCGAGTTTTGTACCCAATGAAGATATTTACGAGCAATTTTCAGCGCTTTGGCCACACGCTTTTCGTTAAAATCGTACACGAGAATCACAAACACAGTGCTTCCACCTACCAACGAGCTGCATAAGGCTCGTACGTTTTTTCACCGAGAAGATGCTTTTGAACTTTATATAACTCAAGGCGAATGAGACGACGATACGATACAGACTTCCCGAGATGACGATGTTGAACTGTCGTCTGCATTTTTTTCTCCAATTCACTGACAAATAACTTTCTTCCTTCTTCATTTAACAAAATGCCGTCGGTTAATTTCTCAAAATGCTTATGCGACAACATATATCGATTCACTAAGGTGAAAATCAAGCGATCGACAATGATCGGTTTAAAAATTTCCGCAATATCCAAATTCAATGAAAAGCGGCGAAAGTTCGTGCTATGCAAAAAGCCAATGCGCGGATCTAAATACGTTTTATAAATTTCACTCAAACACATCGTGTACACAATCGAGTTCCCAAAGCTAATCAGTGCGTTCAAACGATTATGCGGCGGCCGTTTGGTCCGTTTTTCAAACACAAAATCTGGATGGCAGATGATGGTATCGAACGAAGCATAATACGCTTCACGAATATGGCCTTCTGCCGCCATTAACTGCTCCACCGTTTCCGCCTGATTCAACCTCCCTTCTTCCCGTTCGATCAATTGCAGCGCTTTTTCCAATTCCTCCGGTTCAGAAAGGCGGGAACGGTAATACTTGAGCACCCGCTCCATTTGGCGGATGGAGCCTTGCACAAATAGACGGGCGAGCTCCAATCGTTTGGCTGGATCAATGTAATGCTCCGCCTGCTTTACTATGACATGTCCGGAATTCAAATGTTCACGCGGATAAAAGGAGCCGACATAATAGCCATAATGATTAAAGTAATGAACGATGATCTCTTTTTGCGCCGCAAACTCCAAAAACCGTTTCGATACGTCCACTTCCCCGAAAATATAAATATCATTCGTATTTTCCACCGGTATATAACGTTTACGTCCTTCTGTTTCGAAATACAGACTATTGTCTTTGCGACGCAGCTCACCATTTTGGAAAATATAAAGCGTCTTTTTCATTTTTATTCCTCCGCCCAACAATATTCACGATAGGCGCATTTGCTGCAAAATGATATCTTTTTCGGCGGCGGCGGGACAGGCATTCGCGTGATGCGGCGGATGTCGGCAATGGCACGTTCTAACTCATGCCGCCCTTCCTCAGTCCATTCGACACGTTCTTTTTTCCGCTCCTTTGGAAACAACAGTTCCCCTTTCGCGTAGATCCCCGCCTGTCTCAACGTATCTAAATAGTATAACAGCTGCATTCGAGCGCTTTTTATATAGCTTGATGACTTCTTCACTTCTCCTATAATCAACTGGCCGTCTTCTTGACGGATGCGGTCAATGACAATGGAACCTATCGATATTTCTTTCTTGTCCCTCTGGTAAGTTGTTTCAGAAAGAAATCTCCCAATTTCTATCGCTTCATCTTCCTGGTCTGGAGCAATCTGATGCTTCATCAGCCAAACTTCGCGCGGACAAATGTAATAGTACCAAATGTCTGTTCCCGTCACAGGCATTTCATATTCCATCAACCTCACCTACCAAATGAGCCCTTCACTTTTCGTCCGGTACCCGAGCGCCTCATCGTAAAAATCTGACAGCGAATCGTGTCCCACATACCCGATCCCATGGACAATCGGCGGCTGGTGATCTACCCGTGCTGGAATCGCAATGACATATTGAAAAAAGCGGGTTTTAATATCAGAAAATCTCTTCCTCCGCTCCCACCGATCGCTGATTCGCAAAATGGTCTCATATTCACGAAACACTTCGCTCGCTTCCTCATCCAGCTCAATAAAGACATTGAATTTTTCCCCTTCTCCTTCAATCAGGCGAAAGTGCGACACAGGAAGGCGATCAACGGTTTCTTCCCCATCAAAGTACAGCGTCATCATCCCTTTTAACAGCCGTTCGGACTCGTTATTGCTCATTCGTGCAGTCAGCGTTTCGAAATAGGCTGTAATCAACTGTAAAAATTCGCTTTCCTCTATTTTCGCTTTTCCTTTTAACAAAGTCTGTGTAATGTCTAAGCGGATCGCATCATAAATATAGCTCGCGTATAATCGCTTTTTGTTGTCTGTTAAGCGAACAATGTGCACCTCCCCTCCCCGCTGTCCATGGCGGTTGCACCTTCCAGCTGCCTGCTGGATGGAATCCAAGGGGGCAAAGTCTCGGTAGACCACATCAAAATCAATATCAACCCCCGCCTCGATCAACTGCGTACTAACGACAATCCGATACTCCCCGTTTTTCGCCGCCATGATCCGCCGCAGGCGTTCTTTTGGCGGAATATGCGTGGACAAAAACGTCATGTCCCCCTCATCTACGCCTTCGTCTAGAAAGGCACGGTATAAAGCTTTAGCGCTCTCAATCGTATTCAAAATGAATAAATATGTTTTTTCCTCATCCCACTCGATTTGCCGAGCAAACTCCTCGATCTCTACCGGCTCGTCGATGTCTGGATGCAAGGTCACCCGGGAAAGCAGTTGAAAATAGGCCGATTCATTGACAAGGGAAACCGCTTCTGGAAACCATTTTGGATCCGTTGCCGAGCTGAAGATAAAATAACAGCCGAGTTCTTCCGCCATCGCGGCAAACAAGCGGCGAACAGCCAACCAATAACGATGAGGAACGGCCTGCACCTCGTCGATGAGAATAATGGAATTAGCCAACCGATGAAATTTGCGCAGTGAAGCATTGCGGTGAGAAAAAATCGTTTCGAACAATTGCACAAAGGTAGTCACAATCAATTCCGAATGCCAACCTTCCACCAGCAGTTTCGCCGCCTCATAATCAGCGTCGTACCGCTCCTCATCTTGCCTTGTGACATAACGCATATCAGCCAGATGATGATGCGCAAGCCAAAGCTGGTGATCCTCCTGCATTCCGCTCGCGGCAAAAACGTCTTTTAGAACACTTGCCGTCTGGTCAATGATGCTGAGAAAAGGAAGACTGTAAATGATTCGGGGCGTCACCCGTTGACGGCGTTCGATTTCGTGGCGAAGACGCAAGGCAAAGTGGAGACCGGCTAACGTTTTTCCCATTCCGGTTGGCAAGTTCAACGAATACACATGATGACGCAAATCGATCGGCGCCTGATCCACTTCTTGAAACGCCCGCTCTCTCCATTCATTCAACGTCGTTTTCGGCCACGATTGTTGCTGCTTATAGCGCAGAATCAAGTCGGCCGGAATGTCCTTGCGCCCGGAAAACAACCATGACTGCTTTTGCAAAATTCCAACTTCTGACTTATCTGCATCAATGAGCAGAGAGAAGAGAAACAACAGTTGCAAATATGGCACAAGCGAATCATTGCTTCGATTCCATTTCATGATCCAGCGGCGCAACGAGCGAGCTTCGGCAAAAAATCGTTCAATCCACGTCAACCACACTTCTTTCGTCCAAATCGCTTCTTGTCCAACACCCAAACAGGCCATCTGTTTGGATAGTGCGGAAAAGTCTGTTGCTTCAGCTTGACGTTTCAACAACGTCTTGGCCTCGTCCCCTATCCGCTTTAGTTCTTCCAGCCAATCGTCTAAATTGCCATGATGCCGCTTCACGACAAGAAACGCCAACAATCGCCAAAACTCATCCATCCCCTTTTCTTGTAAAAAAACCGCTAATAGGACGGCCGACAAAAGCGCATGGCTTTTTAATGCAGGCGGATCTTGAAAAGAATCCGGTGATTGGATGTATCGCTGGAAGAAGGCATGACTTTTGCCGATATCATGAAAAAGCGCAATCCACCGATTCACTTCCGCCAACTGTCCGGACTCGGCGAGACGGACGGACTTTTCAGACAAAAAGAGGGAGGAAAGCTGTTCCACCCCTCGCAAATGATCCGACAAAAAATAATGGGGATGAGAATACATCCTACTCTCCCTTTCCATTCGAATAGAAAAAGACAATCCGTTCTCCTTGCGCATTCTGCCAATAATAAGGGGCCGAAGCGAGGAGCGGACGCGCCCCCGCCTCGAAAATCACTTCTTCATACCGAGAAACTACCCGGGCCGGATCCATCTCCCAAGCCACTCGTTCCTTGCGATACTCTTTTCCCGGCTCTACTTTCAACGCTTGTATGTTTCTTCCTGGGATGACCGAACAAATAGGCACAGGCTCTTTGTCGATCGCTTCAACCCGATGAAAATCGTCTACAGCGACAAACTGTACATCCGCTAAACATTCACTCAATCCTAGACACGGCGTATAGACGCTTTTGTGCTGCCGAACGAAATCAACAAGCTGCGAAAATCGCTCGTGATCGTTCATATATACGTAGCAACGGAAACGAGGAAAACGCAAAAACTCTACACGAATTTGCGTTCGTGCTCCTTCCCGCCGCTGCTTCGGAACCCATATATTCCCTTTTGTGTTGACATAGTTGATGCCGACTCTTGTTTTTCGTACAGGTTCCATCAGGCGTACAGCCACATTCGTCGTCTCATGGTTAAACACCCGCAAATAGTCATTTTCCTCTTTTCCCACTCCAACGATGGCGCCAAGCAAACCAAAAAGAGCCGTTGGGGGAATAAACGAGTACGTCAGCGGCGAGGAAGTCGAATACATTTGGCGAAAATGGCCAAAATCGGCTCGAACATCAAATACAAGCACATTCATCGCACTCATTCCCTGTTACTGAATATCGACAGCGATTCCTTCTTTGCGCAAGCGCTCAGCCAGATTCTCGCTGCACGCAAGCCTTCCGTCTTGACGCAACTCGATGTTGGCGATGTGTTCTTTCTGTTGAACCAATACTTCAACCAATCGCGACACATCAAGCACATAATCGCTGACATCCCGAATTTCCTCTTCCGCTTTTTCGGTGTGAAGAGAAATATACTTATCCAGCTCTCCGATATGGAAGTACGGCTCTTGATAGACGACGCGAAGAAGCAACCGCGGAACATGTCCAACTTTCGAACGCGAAATTAAGTTTTTCGTACCTTCCCACATCGCTTCCATCAGCAGCTCCACATCTTCTTCCGTTAATCCTGTGAAGCGCGCCGCCGCCTCATTGATCATCCCGTAAAAAGCAATGAGGGAATAAGGCAACACATATTCCTCCCGGAACGTCTTTTGTGTCATTTGCCCACCTGAGGCAAACGCTCCGGTTCCTTTGATATACTCTATCTTCACCCGATGTAGCGATTGCCCCATTTTAAATTGGACCGGCCCTGTATGGGTAATTGAGCTTTTTTCCTTTTGATTTTTTTCAATCGGCAATGTCACGCCAAACAACCGCACATCAATGCATTGACGCAGCACTTCATCGTTGATGATTTTTTTCATTTCGCGTAAGGTCAGCTTCGATTTATCTAGTTTCTCGCCGTCTTTCACTAAAAAGTCTTCTGCCCGGGCCTTCGCATCTTGAATATACTCATCGTCTTGCGCAATTTCGCGGACAAAAATTTCTTGTTGACGATAGTCATATAAATAATCCCGAATCGTCCGTTTCAGCCGAACATCGGTGACAATATTCTTCCCCGTTTCCTCATCGATGCGCGGCTTGTTCCCGTCAACCGGATCGCCATTCGGGTTTGCCCATTGCACATCATACAAAAAGAGCAGCTCGGAACGGTGCTTGACCATATTATTTCTCCTCCTTGTTCGCTACGATTTCTTTGACCTTCCACGATAAGTTCATCCCGCAGGCGAAATAAAAATTCAATTCATCGACAGATAATTTCCATCTTGGGGAAGAGGATAGGAATAAATGGGAAATTTCTTCCGCCAACTGTCGATGGCTCGCATAGTAAGACTCGTATTCTTCGAGTTTTCCGATGACCTTCGGAAGCAGCCCTTTGATCGCCTTCTCGTCCATCTTCAACCCCATTAATTGCTTCACAAATGGCTTGCTTCCCCGTTTTTGTTGCTGGATGTCAAGCAACATTTGCGTCAATGCCCCCAACAGGAAAACAGCTTGTTTTTCCGGAGACTCCAGCTGTCCCCCGTACGCATCAAACAACTGCGCAAATTTCCCTTGCACCGCCTTCTCTCCTTTCCTGACCAGCACGCCCGCCTGTTCTAAAAAAAGCACAACCGCAAGCGCTTGACGTGTTTTGTTGACAAACGACCAATCGCCAGCTTCATAATCATAAAAATCAGCCCGAAGCTGCTCCATAAAAAAGGGAGCGAAAAACGAGATCGAAAGGGGCTTCTTTTGGAATACATACTCCACCACTTGCAAAAAGTACTTATCATAGACACCCGGCCGAAAAAAGGTGCGAAGAAAGCCAAAGTGAAAAGGATGGTCCCCTTCTCTATACAAAAGAAACTCCGTCGCTTTCTTCGCTTGAAACAATTCACTAATTCGCGACGGCAACACATCTTCAATCAATAACAAAATCCGCTCGGCACTTTGAATCTTCTGCAAGAACAACAGCTGAAGCGACAGGGAATTATCATAGTCTTGCATGAGCCCAAGCAAGTCTTCCTCCGTCGTCATAAAGGAATCTGCCTGCTCTTGATGAACGCGAATGTCTTTCTTTCCGTCTGTCAAATATTGAAGCAATTCATCCAATACATCCTTGCCAGCAGGGATAAGCAATGTCGGAATGACGAAATAAGAAAAGCCGTAAAAGCGATAGTGCAAATGGGACTCCACAAACTTTCTTCCTTCTTCAATATGAGCTTTGCAAGATAAACAGACAGGGTAATTTCGCCACGCTTTGGCCTCGTCAAACCCTCCTGTAATAAATCCGGGCTTGTCCAACGTGTAAAACCGAAACACGGATAATTTTCCGATGACCGTATCTTTGCGCTCCCCACAAATAGCGCATACTTGGTCCCGAGCCGACAACTCCATATCTTTCTCGTGAACTAGATGCAAAAAAGCATCGCGAAACGGCTCACAGTCATATAAATAGGAGCCGTTCATTTTTAGCGAAATAAGGGAACGATCGGCTGAGAGAGAGAGCTTTTCCCTCAACTCCTGCAAGATCGCTTCCTTTTTTTGCACAAGCAATTGCTCAATCGCCCGAAGAACGGGATGATCCATTTTGCGGGTAACCGTTCGAAACCAGCCAATGACTTTCTGTTCATATGTATTTTCAATCGTTGTAATTTTCGCCGTCGGCGAATAATTGGTTCCGCGAGACGAACCGGAACGAAACAAATATTTTTTGTAATCGCTTCCGCATTCCTCAATCTCGCAACCTTCCCAACCAACATTCCCTTCTTCGTCCGCACGCACTGCAACAAGCACACAAGCAGGATAGCCGGGGTTCTCCACCAACTGATCCACCACTGACCCCTCTCCTTGCTTTTCAAGCACTATCTTCCCAATTTGGGCGATCGCTTCGATCAATCTATCACCCCTCTGCATCATTCAAACTAATTCAATTATACCATATTTAAGAAAATTATTGTAAAAATTTATAATGTTTCATGTTTTTGTCATAAATTACGATCAAAATTACGAATAAAAACCTTGAAAGTAGGCAATATAGAGGAGAACACGTCAAACATCGATGATGCAGAAGCATCCGCATACCCCTTGCATGAAAATCCCCTTCACATAACACACTGATGAGGCAAAAGTCCATAGACAACCTTTTTCCCTCCCCAATAAAAATCACGACTCACTGGTGCGATTCCCACGGAACAAGCGGCTGAAATCGAACTTCATGAAAAAAAGGCGGTGGATGACCGCCTTCTTCTTTTCCTCTTACTCATTCAACAGGAAACACCAGGGTGAGATCGATCAACCCTTTTCCTCTTACTCGCTCAGCAAGCTTCGAACCTCTTCTTCAGAAAGATCCACCAACCGGGCAATCTCGGCGGCCGTCATCCCTTTTTGCGCCATCGTCTGAATAAGCCGCTTCATCCCTTGCTCAAGGCCGCGTTTTACCCCTTCTTCCAGCCCTTCTCTCTTCCCTTTTTGCTCGTAGGAGATGATCAGCTCCAGCACTTTCTCTCGTTCTTTCGTTTCCATCGCCTTCACCTCGCTTTGCAGCTGTTGTTCCTCTTCCTCCGTCAACTTCACGTACGTCTCAAAAAACCCAAGCAGCAGCCGCTGCCTCGCCTCATCGAGCTCCAACCGCACCAGCATGCGCAAAAACTCTTTTTTCAGCTCCACCTTCTCCCTTTCAGTATACCCCATTTGACTGAGCAGCGCAGCTGCAACCGGATTGTCCTGCCGGATGTACTCCCGCCACTGCTTCTTCCGCAGCGCCACCGGAAAAAAGCGAAACTGCAGCACTTCCCCAAACGGAAATTCCATCGAAAACACAGACGGCTCCTCGCGAAAGGAATCATAGTGGAAGACGGCGATCGGGACGATGCGGGTCCGGTAGGTTTCATACAAGCGGCTGAAATAGAGGAACATGCGCTCGGCAAACGATGGCTGGACATACCCTTGCGTTTCCACGTGCACGATGATCAGCCCGTCTTCGCCTTTCAGCTTCGTCTCGACCAGCAGATCGACGCGGTACTTTTCACCGGCCGTCACATCGGTAAACAGCTCTTCGGATAAAAAGGACAGATGGTGGAAATCGATGTGCTCGTGCATGTCGGGGAAAAAGAGGAGCAGAAACTCTTCGAAAAACGTGCGGATCAGCTCTTTGAACAGCCGATCATGGTCAATCGCCATTCAATCACCTCACCTTGACGGTCTCCCTTTTTCTATTCGCCGTCCTCAAGGCGGCATCCTGCTCACAGTGAGAAATTCGTCATAGGTACGATAAAAACCGAATACCCTGATTTGAAACGAAAAATTTTCCGCAAAAGTTTCAATCCCTCATAGGTACGATAAAAACCATGGTTGAATACACCAATAAAGCGGCGGAGACGAAGTTTCAATTCCTCATAGGTACGATAAAAACTGTTCGGGGGTAAGAAGCCCCGTATAAACAGGGAAGGTTTCAATCCCTCATAGGTACGATAAAAACGTTTTCCATCAAAAAGCCAGCACCGGTCTTCCCGACGTTTCAATCCCTCATAGGTACGATAAAAACAAAATCATGTCGCGCGTCTGATTCAGTTTAGTCGTGTTTCAATCCCTCATAGGTACGATAAAAACCCCAAAAAAGTGTTGTCATATCAACCTTTTCCCTTCAACGTCATCATCAGAATAACACGTTTCGAAGATTCTGTCAATCAAGTCTATCCTTGATGGCTGTAGGGATCAAGCGATCAAAACCACTGTCGTCGACCCCCTGGGGTTTTTGCGTGATTGGAGGTCGACGACAAATGAAGACTGCTTCCTGGCGTTTGACTTGCCTTGTTTGCCGATTGCTGTTTGCCTAAGCGAGGACAAACGCTCGTCGTGCGGTGAATAAGACCCGGGCACCGCCTGCTCATCCATCGCAGGCAAGACGAATACAAACATTGGAATCCCAACACTTGCATGAACAAGGGCGAGTGCTAACTTTTTATGTCTCGAAGCAGTCGGCCGATGATCGCCTCTTGGTATCCCGCTTTTTCCGTTTTCGCCATCGCTTCTTTCACTGACTGCAGCGGCACTGACGCTACGGAGGCGAGTTTGGCGAGCCGCTCCGCAGGCAAGTGAACCGATGGGTTGGCGGCGAAGTAGTCATCGACGCTGTAGCGCCAGAGAACAGCCACCGAGCCGTATCGCTCGAGAAAACGGTCGGCCATTTTCAAACCTTCCGGGTCAAAGTCGCCGGAGTAATGCAGCTTGGCGCCTGAAGCCGCGAGCAAATCAAGGAGCCGCATCGTCGCTAAATTCATTTGCCCGTTCGTGCAGACAAGCGGGGCGCGGGTGTCAAGCAAGGTCGAGAAAACGCCCGCGTTTTCGACGACGTATACGATGCCGCCGTTGGCTGGATAGACGCGAATGAGCGACAACACGTCCCTTAGCGGTGCATTCAATGCGCTGTTGGCTTCGACGGCAGCGGTGAAGACCGGGTGAGGGCCTTTCTTCGTTTCGGCCAACAAGTTGGCGCAGGTGGCAAAGTTCAAAATATCCTCGCGGAGCAGGCCGACGGACTGCAGCAATTCATTGACGCTCTCTATAGAGGTCACATCCCACTCGCCTGGCACGGTTGCTTGCAAGGCCGACAGCAACACCTTGCCGGGGAGCGTTGACAGGTCAAAAGCGTGTGGATCACCGGCGATGTGCTGGGCAAACAATGGAAGCCGCTCATACGAGCCGAGCGGCAAGCGGTGAAGGGCGGCGCCGACAAGACGGATCGCCGCCGCCAACTCTTCGCGGTTTGCCTCATACGCTGCTTGGATGAACCGTTGGCCACAAATGTCTTCAAGCCAAGGGTGCTCGTGGGCGAGGTGCCCGAAAAACCGCTCCCGCTCCTTTTCGGCCGCCTGGCGCTGTTCTTTTTTCGGCACGAGCGGCTCACCGAAATAGTGCTCGAGCAGCTCGATGAGGCCAACGCCGGCAAACCGTGTTCGTTCGAGCTGCCGTTCAAAGGCGGGCAGGGAAACGCGGGAAACGTCTCGGCCGAAAAAGGCAGCGATGGCTTCGCGCTCGTTCTCGCTGAACGATGCCAAGGAGACGACGCCACCAACACGACCGAGCGACTCGTATTTCCTCTTCATCTCGACAAACAAACGGTGAAAGCCCGGCTCGGAACGGAAAAAGGCGGCGGCCTCTTCGGCCCGGTTCATGTCTCGATCAACTCCCATTCTTCCTCATTCGCTACTAACTGTTTGATGCGCCCGTTCCAATAATACTGGATGACGGTGACAAACGGCGCATTGCGCGGACGGACGAGCTCGCAAATCGACAGGGCCGGCACGGTGTCGTAGTCACCCCAAAGCGCCTGCGAGTTCATGATGTAGTTAAAGCCGAGCTGTTCAACAAGGCCGAACATCATGCGGATGTTGTTTTCATCGACGCCGGCGAACGCTTCATCAAGCGAGATGATGTACGGCGCATCATCGCCTGCTTCCTGATAGCGTGAATACGCCGCCGCAAACAGCGGAATGTACATCGCCAACGCTTTTTCCCCGCCGCTGAACCGATAAAAGCGTTGGTTTGTCAGTTCGCGCTTCGGTTCGTGTTCTTTTTCATAGTAGAGGGTAAACGAAAACCATTTCCGATAGTCGAGCACTTCTTTTATAATTTGATGAAGCGTATTGCCTTGGCCGCGTTCCTCAAGCAGTTCGCGGGCGCGGGCGATTTTCGAGCGGAAATGGTTCGTCACCCGCTGCAAATCTTCCTCCTTGAGCAGCCGTGAATCCATCCGCAGCAACCCCACCAGCTCTTTCGTATCGAGCTCGTCTTCCGTCTCCGCCGTTTTCGGCTTCCATTGAATGGATAGAACGAGGCTTGATGACGTATCGATTTCGCTCATCCGCTTGTTCATGTCGTTCACCCATCGCTCCGCGCGTTGGATGCGGCTGCGCAAAATGCGGCCGACCGACTTTAAAATGACTTCTTCGTACAGTTCCCGGTCTTGTTCTTTCATATACTCGTGCTGCAGCACGATTTCCCGCTCGACTTCCGCCAAGACGACAGATGGCGTGGCACGCTGCCCTTTGTAGTCAAGGAAAATGACGTTTCGCTCTTGTTTTTCCCTCCAATCAGCTGCTTTCATCGCCATTTCGTCATCCGGCGCCGCGGTGCTCCATTCTTTCTCCTCGAACGGCAGCGATTCGAACGTCGCCCGGTATTCGGTCAAATTGGATGACTCTTGGAAAAAGATTGTGTTCAGCCGAGCCAGCAGCGAAGAGCGGCTGTCTTTCAACGTCCCCCCATACCGCTGTTTCGCTTCGCTCGCCTGCTCGCGAAGCGGGCGTGAACGGTCCAGCTCCACCAACTTGAGCGCCGCTTCACGGGCAAAGGCCTGCTCCCATGCGGCGGCCAGCTCGCGAGCGAACGTTGCCCGTTTCTCTCCTTGTTCCCGTTCTTCGGCGAGACGGGCGAGGCGCTGTTCGGTCCGCGCCCGCTCGTTGACTAGACGCGGAACTGCCTCGCGCAGAGTGCTGAGCCGCTCCCGCACGCGGGCGATTTCCGCGCGAATGTCATCCGCCCCCATTTGTTGGAGCGTTCGTTCGATCTCGGCCATGCGGAGCGCCAGACGTTCGTCTTCATCGAGCAGGCGGTTCCGCTCCCCTTTGGCCTCATCGATGTCGTCGCGGAGCGCCTGCAGCTGCTCGCGCTGCTGGGCGATCATCACCGCGACATAGAGCGCTTCTCGAACATGCACTTCAAGTTCATGCAAAAAGCGGAGATACGATTTCATCGCCAAGCGGGCTCGATCGCATCCTTCCACGGAAAACGCCACGTCAAGCCCTGCCGATTGCTCACGCAACGTTTGCTTGAGGTGCTGCCACTCGCGGGCGAGACGGGATACTTTTTCTTGTTGCCGCTGCCAGTCGCGCTCTTTGCTTTCTGCGCGGCGGCGCGCTTCCTCCCGTTCCTCAAACGCCGCGCGCACATCGCGGTCCGATGGAAACGCGGCAAACCACTCCGCCAATGCGGCTATATGAGCTTCCACCGCTTTGTGTTCCGCCTGCAGGCGGTCAACCGCTTGCCGCAAGGAAGCGATCTCTTCTTCCAATGAAGCGATCTTCTCCATCCGCCACCGCCGCCTTGCCGTGCGGCCGATGAACATGGCGCGCTCGCGGGCGGGCGCATGACCGCGCACGAGACCAAGCGCATAGCGTCCGGCTTCATTAAGCGTCATGCCACCGTCTTGCGCCTCATCGGCAATGACGATACTGCGAAGCACGGCATCAATCCGCTCCGCAGCGACAGGGACACCTGCATCTGGCTGGAGATAATCGGCCAACGTATGCGCCATATGCACCGGGTTCGGGACGAGCACCCGGTCATACGTCACCGCCACATCGCGGTCAATGATCAGCGCGTCGAGCAGTCCGGCATGGGCGAGCGCCGATTCGATCCGCTCGCGGACAGGCTCCGGCACATGGTCGAAAAATTCGACCGCCGCATACAGCGGGACGGAAACAACTCCTTGCCGCTCCAATTCTGCGCGCATGGCGTCCGTCTGTGGATCGCGTTCCGGTTCTGGGTCTTGTTCCGTCTGCCAATGGCGAAGCTCCTGCTCGCGCTCGGCGAGCTGGTCGCCAAGCAAGCGCATTTCGTGTTCAAGCCGCCATTTTTCATCGTTTTTCTTCCCGACGGCATCGTAATACGCCGCCGCGAACGGCTGCTTGAGGTCATCGATGGAATATTGATCATACAAGCCGTCCGTCTGTCGCAAAAACGTCTGAATGCGCGCTTCGTCCACTGTGACGCCGCCGCGCTCCAACCAAACGAGCACCGCTTGTTCCCACCGTTCTTTTTCTTGGTCAAGCAGCTCGTCCCATTTGCGGTATTGATGCCGCCATTCGTCAACTTCCCGCTGCAGTTCGCCCGCTTCTTTGCTTGCTTCTTCATAGCGCGCTTGCAGTCCCTCATGACGCCGCCAAAGGTCGGCGAGCGCTTCGAGCCGTTCCGCATGGCGGTCCGCTTCCTGCTTCCAAACTGTAAACGGAAACTCGCGCTGTTGACGATGATGACGGAGAAAATCGTCTTCATTCACTTTATGGCCGGCAAACGCCCCTTCGTCCGCGTCGGCGCGCAACTGCGCCAACGTCTCTTCCACCTTCCGTTCCAGCTCATCGAGGCGCGCTTCCGCCTCATCAATTTGATGGCGGCGCTGCCGTTCAAGTCGCTCCTTCTCTTCGATCACCCGCTCTTGTCGCTCCCGCCGCCTCGCTAGGTCGCGCTGCTGTTCCTTTAACTTTTCGTACGTTTCGGCTTGTTGAAAGACTTCATGGCCCGCAAGCTCCACTTCCCGTGCACGCAACACGTCTTCTTCCCGGCTGAGGCGGGTGATCTCCTCATCCAGCTCATCAAGCCGCTGCCGCGCTTTGTTCTCCTCTTCTGACCTTGTTCGCTGCTCAGCGGCGAGCTGTTCGGCTCGTTGGACCGCTTTCTCGTATTCCACGGCTTTTTCGGCAATCATATATTCATTGTAATGACGGTAGTGGTCGCAAAGCCGCTTGAGCGCCCGCGCATCGCGCTCGAGCTGCTCCAGCTGCTGCTTTGCTTGGTCCATATTTTCAATCGTCTCGGACAAATGGCGCAATTCCTCATCGGTTAACGGTGGCAATGCGCTTTCCAAAATTTCGTAAATCACCGTCGGCTTGAAATCTTTCGATAACTTCGGGCTCCGCAATTGAATCAACAGCTCGATCAACTCTTGAAACGCCTCGAGCGATTCGAAGCGGAACACATGCTTATTGACCAGCTCCATATATTCTTTTTGCGTCTCGACCACCGTTCCCCCAGCGCCGAGCGCATCGGCGAGCTCGCGCTTTGTCAAAGGAATTTTCTCGCCTGTTTTTTCTTTTTTGTACAAGTAAACATCATGGCCGATGCGGCGGTTGTCCAAAATGACAAAGCCCCAAAAGTCAAGATTTTTTTGCCGTTTCGCTCGCAAACCGATGCCGGTCGTAAGATATTGATCGGTTTCGGTCCGCTTATATTCGAGAAACAAATAACCGGTCCGCTCATCGCGGTTGACGACATCTTTTTCCCCGAGCAAGTAATCTTCCATTCGCCGCGCCCGCGAACCGAACGGATCGAGCCGGTCGGGCGTCTTTTTCCCGTCAAGCAGCACCGGGATCAAGCTTTGCATCGTCACCGATTTGCCCGCTCCATTGCTTCCGCGCAAAAACAACTTTCCGTCGGCAAAATGAAAATATTGTTCATCATAATACCAGAAATTGATCAATCCCGCGCGATGCAACATCCATCGATCCGCCATCATAGTTCCCTCTCTTTCGCTTGAAAATCGTCCGGGTATCGCCCACACAGCCGCCCAAGGAGCGGGTAGAGGACGACCATGCCCGTCTCGGGATCCGTGTCTGCCATTCGCCATGCTTTCAACTCCGCCAACACCTCGCGAGCTAACTCCGCAAGCGATGCTTCGCGATGCGTCTTCCCCCATCCAGCTTCGTAACGACGCTTCGTATCGGCGAGCCATTCAGAAAACTGCGCCGGCGTCAGCCAAAGGCGCCCGTACTCGTCCGGCGGAAAGGATGCCAACCGCTCGCGGACAACGGCAGCAAAATGAAGGATGATGTCAGACGTTCCTTTTAGATCAGGAAAGAGCGTATAAGGCGCCTGCCGTTCCGGAATCGTCAACATGGCGACGTTTTTGTACAGCTCATAACGAAACGGCGTATGGGACTCAATATCCTCACGCAGCCGATGCCGGAAGTTGCGCAAGTAATAAAAATCTTGCTCGTCGCCTTCTGTTCGGTGCACAGCCGGTGATAAAAACAGCTTCCGGTACAGACGATGGCGCCGGTAATCTTGCGGCGCTGCTTTCCATTCTTCCGCCAACAGTTCGTCAATCGACGTATATTGCAGCAAGTCTTTCGGATATGTGCGCATAAAATAGCGCGCCAACACCGGCACTTCATAAAGCGCTTCTTCGTCCGCATGTTGCGCGAACGCTTCAATCTCTCCATCCATCCGGCGGATCAGCCCGATTTGTTCCGCTGCTTTCAGCACGCGAATGAGCGCGCGCCGATGCGAATAGTTCGTCCAATCGACCGGCACATCGCCCGGATACATGGAGCGGATTTCCTCGCATACATCGGAAAGCAAAAATTTTTCTTCAACCGCCTTGCTTTCAACATACGCCATCAAGCAGCAAAACAGCGCGTAATCGAGCGGCTCTTGAAACGACGGAATCCCCATCCACGGCTCCGGCTCAGCCGGAATTTTTTCGAGCTTCGCGAAATGCCGGTGCACGATCAATCGGTAGCCAAACTTCTCCTCGACGTATCTTTTGAGCACGTGTTCGCGTTCGCGGACAAGCTGATACCGTTCCGGGTCGGCGTCGCGGACGATCCAAAATTGTTCAAACAGCGCCGCCAACGCTTCTTTTGCTTTGTCATCAAACGACGCCTCCATCTTCGCTCCCTCCTTTCGCCATCACTTCGATTTCGTAGTTGGGCATCACAAGCGTTCCGTCTTCAGCATGAAGGCAAATCGTGTCGTCCCGACGAACAATGCGGATGTCCCAGCCGTTCTCTGTTTTCACAGTTGGCTGTTCTTTCCCCATGGCTTTGGCGATCCAGGCGAGCAATGTCTTCCGTACGTACGGGGTCACTTCGCCGAGTTCGGCCAGCACAATTTTTCCGTCTTTCACCAGCTGTTTCAGTTCGGCTTCCTCGCGTGCTTTCTCCTCCAAATAGCGGCGGCGCGCTTCTTCTTTTTCCCGTTTTTTCTCCTCGATCGCCTGCGGTTTCTTCTTTTCTCCATAATGGCGCACGCGCGGCTTCGTCACCCATTCCATCGGCGCCTCTTCCCAAACATCGCGATACATATCATCTGTCGCCTCATTGTCTGCGATCAGATGTTTCGTATGGAAGCAGCCGAACACGACCGCTGACAAACAGTGCGCCTCTTCGATCGAAGACAGTTGCGAAAACCAGCGTGCCAAGTGCAAATAATCGCCTTTGCGGCTGCGAAAGTGGTGATGCCGCTCACCAAGCCGCTGCACGATGCGCGTCAAGCGACGAATCGCTTCATTCGTCTGATGCTGCAAAAACGCCAGCTCGCTTTCGTGGCCGTCCCGACCTAAAAACCATTCGCGCAAACTGCGCCACGTCTCGCGCTTTTCTTCGATGCATTCGGCGCGCGACGGGGCGCTCTCGGCAAAGCGTGGAATCGACCGCTCATAATCGACTACGTGCTCAATGAACCGGTCCACCCCTTCGTCTGGAAGGTCTTCCAACAGCCTCTCAATTTGCATCGACGTCTTCTGTAAGGCGACGATAAAATCACGCAAATAAGCGGTAAATTGTTCCTTGTAAACGAGAAACGATTCCGCCGTCATCCGTTCTTCCAAATTTTCGCTATGCAAATAGGCGATATAATCAGCCGAATGGTGAATGATTTTTTTGAAATAATCAAACGTCTCCTCCCACACTTGGTGTATTTCGTCCGGTTTTTCTTGGAAATTAGCAGATATGATCGTTTCCATGCGAGAAAGGGAGGCGTACAGACGGTCAAACCGTGTTTTCTCGAGCGAACCGCCAAACGAGTCGCCCAACTGTTCGAGCGTGCGAATCATTCGCTCTATTTCCACTGTGTACGGGCTGCATTGATAACGAAACCGCTTTTTCTTAAATTCCTCGATCGTCCGTACATGGGAAGTCTCTTGGCGGGCGATCAAATTGTTCCATTTGACAAGCTGATCGAGGTCTTGCTGCAAATCATCCTCAGTATAATCGGCAAATTCGGCATGCTGTTTCAAAAACGCATACACTTCTTCAGGGAACAAATATTGCCGCATCCGTTCGTGCTGAATGTAGAAATACCGCAAAATCGCGCGGTAACGGTGCGCATTTTCCGCCGACAAATACTTTGTTTCGACAATCGGCTTCAACCAAGAAGCATCCATCCTCGTCCACCTTTTCCTCTCTTTTTCCTAATTATTATTGTAACGATTGCATTCTTCCTTTGGCTAGTGAAAGCTATTTTTCCGAATTTTTCTCGCCATCCATGCCCCTTTTTTGTAAAATAGAGACGAAAAGGAGGTGAATCGACATGGAAGCGCTATTGCGGGAAATTTTGCACGAGGTGAAAGCAACGCGCGCGGCAGTCGAGTCGCTCGAACGGCGAGTCGGCGCTTTAGAGGGACAAGTCGCTCAGCTCAATGAACGAACAAGCGCGCTCGAGACGCAAGTCGCCCAACTCAATGAACGAACGAGCGCCCTCGAGACGCAAGTCGCCCAGCTCAATGAGCGAACAAGCGCGCTCGAGACACAAGTCGCTCAGTTGAATGAACGAACGAACGCTCTTGAGCAGCAATTCGCCCAGTTGAATGAACGGACGAGCGCTCTTGAACAGCAATTCGCCCAATTGAATGAGCGGACGAGCGCTCTTGAGCAGCAATTCGCCCAATTGAATGAGCGGACGACCACGCTGGAACAGCGCATCGATTTGCTTTACGAGCGCACGACGGAAACGAAGGCGATTGCCGAAGCGCTTCGCCATGGGCAGGAAGTGCTGACCGCGAAATACGAGGCGATGGCGAACGACCTCCACCAAATGAAAGGCGACCTCACTCACGTCACATCGATCCTCGAAGACAAGGTGTTGCCGGCTCTCGCCGAACATGAAGCGGGACTGCATGTCCTCAACGCCCGCGTCTTCAAAACCGAAAGCATTCTTCACCGCCTCGTTCATGCGTAAGATGATTCCTCAACAGATCATGAACCCACTCGTTTCGATGGATCCGGCTGCTTACCGCAGCTGGTTTTTTATTCCATTTGACTCGAACATCTCGAATTCGGAGGATTCGGGAGGATTGGGGCGCATTCCCGAGCATTTGTAAGCATCGCGGCGGAGAGAACGGTTCTCAAGGTGAGAAGCAGCCAAACGCGGATAGATCGGCTGATACCAAATTTGCCAATCGGACCCAATTTGCGTTACCCTATTTTTGTGACGTTTTCCCTCCGTGTCGTTTTGTTGCTTTTTCCCCTTACGTTAGAAGGCTGGTGATGCAAAGGGAGAACTGCTGTCCAACATTTTTCCAAATAAGGAAAACCTTTCTAAACCATCATCCGGGTGTTTAACAGGTCGGATGGATCTTTTTACCGGCATTTTCGGACCCAAAAAAGGAGGAATCGTTTTGCGTAAATGGTTCATGTCATTGCTTGCTGTCGGGCTTGTGTTCGGACTGGCCGCCTGCAGCGGGAAACGTGATGCGAAAGGGCACATTGTGATTAGCGGAAAGAAATTTACCGAGCAGGTGATTTTGACGCACTTATTGGCTGAGTATGTGAAGGCCAACACCGATTTGGACGTGGAAGTGAAGGACAGTCTAGGCGGCGCCTTTATGCTCCAGCAAGCCATTGAAAATGGAGACGTCGACATGTACGTCGAGTACACGGGAACAGGGTATTTGAACATTTTAAAACAGCCGTACGATCCCGCAAAAACGCCCGAACAAATCTATAATGAAACGAAGAAATTATATAAGGAAAAGTACAACATCGCTTGGCTCAAACCACTCGGATTTAACAATACGTACGCATTGGCGATGCGGAGAGACCTTGCCGAAAAGCTCGGGGTCAAAACGTACTCCGATTTAGCGAACCACTCGTCTTCCCTCACCTTTGGGTCAGACGCCGAGTTTTTTGAGCGAAGCGACGGCTATGACGGGCTTGTCGATACGTACGGATTCCAATTCAAAAAAACGGTCAACATCGATCCGGACTTGCAATACGAAGCGGCGAAAAACGGAGAGATTGACGTCATCACAGCCTACACGACGGATGCCCGCATCAAAAAATACGACCTCGTCGTGCTCAAGGATGACCAACATTACTTCCCGCCATACCACGCCGTGCCGATCATCCGCCAAGACGTGTTGGACGCCAACCCAGGACTCGAGGAAGCGTTGAACAAACTGGCCAACATTGTAACGGACGAAAAAATGATGGAACTGAACGGCGAAGTGAATTTGGAAGGAAAACGGCCGCGCGAAGTGGCGATAGACTTTTTGAAATCGGAAGGACTGATCGACTAGAAAGTGAGGAATGTGGATGATTCGATTTGAAAACGTCACAAAACAGTATGAGGATGGATTTGTCGCCTTAAAAAATATCAATCTTGAAATCCGCAAAGGCGAGCTTGTCGCCCTCATCGGACCGAGCGGCTGCGGAAAAACGACGACGATGCGAATGATCAACCGGTTGATCGAGCCGACGTCGGGAACCGTGTATATCGATGGGCAAGACATTTCTACGCTTGACCCGGTCGAACTGCGCCGCAACATCGGCTACGTCATCCAGCAAATCGGGCTGTTTCCACATATGACGATCGCGGAAAACATCGCGCTCGTGCCGAAGCTGAAAAAATGGGAAAAAAGCGCCTATGAAAAGCGGGTCGATGAGTTGCTTGACCTCGTCGGCTTGGATCCAGCGACGTTCAAGCACCGCTACCCGTCAGAGCTCAGCGGCGGCCAACAGCAGCGCGTCGGCGTCGTCCGCGCGTTGGCCGCGGAACCGAATATTATTTTGATGGATGAGCCGTTCAGCGCCCTCGACCCGATCAGCCGCGAACAGCTGCAAGATGACATCGTCCGCTTGCAAGAAGAAATTCGCAAAACGATCGTCTTTGTCACCCACGATATGGACGAGGCGATTAAAATCGCTGATCGCATTGCGCTGATGAAAGACGGGGAAGTCGTCCAGTTTGCGACGCCGGACCAAATGCTTCGGCGGCCGGCGAACTCCTTCGTCCGCGAGTTTATTGGTGAAGACCGTCTGCTGACCCGCCAGACGGCCGTGCCGACAGCGGAAGATTTAATGTCCGACGCCGTCGCCACGATCGCACCGCGGCGCGGCTTGGCCGAAGCGTTCCGGCTGATGAAGGCGCGAAAAGTCGACAGTTTGGTCGTCGTCGATAAAAAGCAATCGTTTCTTGGCATCGTGACGCTCAAACAAATCGAGCAACGATACAATGAGGAACATTTGCTTGTCGCCGACATCGCCGATTACGATGTGACGACATTACAGAAAGAAGCGGATGTGACAGACGTCGCCGCCTTGTTCCAAGACCCGGATGTACGCATCATTCCGGTGCTCGATGACGATCGCCTTGTCGGCGGCATTACGCGCTCCAGCATGATGCGCGCGCTCGCTGAGTGGACGTTCCAGCAGCACGCATAAAGACATCAACCATGGGCAGAGGGGGAGGTTTCCAGTTCCCCCACAGGCCCAGTGATTTACGGGAGCATGCCGCTTCACAATATCATTTCTCAAATAAAAAACCTTGCAGCATCGGTCCTGCTTTTCACATGTTCACTCATCAACCAGGGGAACCAGCTGTTTTTCACCAACCTTCTAGTCTTGTGGACGGATGGAAGACGGCCGCACATCAAAAGCGAATCTGGCGTGATTGGCTCGATAGCCGCTCGCCCAAAAACAGGCGATGGGAAACACTTCTCCCGTTGGCAGCTGACCGGCGTGGCCGCAACTTCCCCTTCAGAATACGACGGGGAAACAATCCTCCATTGGCGGCTGAATTCCGCCGATGACAAGGAGGCGGTTGGCCCACCGCCTCTTTTTCACCAAAGAGGGAAGAGCATGATAGCAGCGGCTCATCCGTCACCGTTTTTCCAACAAGGAAGACGACGATGCGCGTCCACTGCTTTTTCACCAAGGAGGGATACAATGGAATTATTGCAAACGTTTATTGAGCGACGAGAAGAGATTTGGATCGCTTTTCAAGAGCACGTACTGTTATCCGCTATTGCCATGGGCATTGCCATCGCGGTGGCCGTGCCGCTCGGCGTCGTGTTGACGCGGTATCGCAAACTCGCTGAGCCGATCATCGGCATCGCCGCCATCATCCAAACGATTCCGAGCTTGGCGCTGCTTGGATTTATGCTGCCGATTTTCGGCATCGGCAAACTGCCGGCGATCATCGCCTTGACGCTTTATGCCTTGCTTCCGATTTTGCGCAACACGTACACCGGCATTCTTGGCGTCGACCCGGCGCTCGTTGATGCCGGACGAGGGATGGGGATGACATCGCGGCAAATTTTATGGATGGTCGAGCTTCCCCTCTCGCTTCCCGTCATTATGGCCGGCGTGCGCACCGCGACGGTGCTGACGATCGGGGTCGCCGCTTTGGCGACGTTTATCGGCGCCGGGGGGCTTGGCGACTTGATCGACCGCGGCTTGCGCATCGCCGACAAAAACTTGATTTTCGCCGGCGCCATCCCAGCCGCCATTTTGGCGATTGCCTTCGACTGGCTGCTGCGAAAAATAGAAAAGAAAGTGACACCCAAAGGGCTGTGATCAGCCCTTTGGCACCGACCCAACGTGATCGGAACACCGCGCCCCCTGCCCTTCCACCTCGGAACGGCCGGAACAGGATGGCGTCAATACTAATGAGTCTCTCCCTCAGATCATGCGAATAGGGAACGCATATTCGAATAAAGAGCCATCGTCAAGCGTTTTTCGTATAGAACTCCCCGCACTTTGAAAGCCACCCGCTCGCTGGGTGGCTTCTTCCTTCCTAACTATTTCACCCCCACCGTCTGGCTCTGGCGAATGGCTTGACGCAAGTCGTCCAAAATGTCGTCGATCGCTTCGGTGCCGACGGACAGGCGGACAAGACCCGGGGTGACGCCGGCAGACAGCTGTTCGTCCGGGCTCAGCTGCTCGTGCGTCGTGCTGGCCGGGTGGATGATGAGCGATTTCGAATCGCCGATGTTGGCCAAGTGCGAGAACAGCTTGACCGAGTCGATCAATGTTTTCCCGGCTTCGACGCCGCCTTTGATTTCAAATGTGACGATCGCTCCTTGCCCGTTTGGCAAATACTTTTTCGCCAGCTCATGCGACGGATGGCTTGGAAGCCCTGGATAGCTGACCGATTCGACAGCCTCTTCCGCTTCCAAAAACTTCGCAACGGCGAGGGCGTTTTCGCTATGGCGCTGCATCCGCAAGTGAAGCGTCTCCAACCCTTGCAACAGCAAAAACGCATTAAACGGCGACAGCGCCGCCCCTAAGTCGCGCAACAGCTGGATGCGCGCTTTCGTGATGTACGCCGCTTCGCCGACGGCGTCGACATACACCAGCCCGTGGTAGCTTGGGTCGGGGTCGGTGAACTCTGGAAACTTACCGCTTCCTTTCCAGTCAAACTTGCCGCTGTCCACAATCACGCCGCCGATCGAATTGCCGTGGCCGCCGATAAACTTCGTCGCCGAATGGACGACGATATCGGCGCCGAATTCAATCGGCCGCAGCAAGTACGGGCTGGCGACCGTGTTGTCGACAATGAGCGGAATGGCGTGGCGATGGGCGATGTCGGCGACCGCTTCGATGTCGAGCACATCGTTTTTCGGGTTGCCGATCGTTTCGGCAAACACTGCTTTCGTTTTGTCAGTAATGGCTTTTTCGAAGTTTTCCGGATCGGACGGATCGACAAACTTCACCGTAATGCCAAACTTGCGCAGCGTATGGGCGAACAAGTTGTACGTGCCGCCGTAAATGGACGAAGATGACACGATTTCATCGCCCGCTGAGGCGATGTTGATGATCGAATAAAACACCGCCGCCTGCCCCGATGAGAGCGCGAGCGCCCCGACGCCGCCTTCTAGCGCTGCGATCCGCTTTTCCAGCACATCGTTCGTCGGGTTCATAATGCGCGTATAAATAAACCCTTCCTCTTTCAGCCCAAACAAGTTGGCCGCGTGCTCACTGTCGCGGAAGACATACGAACTCGTCTGGTAAATCGGCACGGCCCGCGCGCCCGTTTCTCCATCCGGTTTTTGCCCGGCGTGGATGGCGAGCGTCTCCGGGCGGAATGTGCGTTCATTGCTCATCGTTTTCCTCCCCCTCGGTTTGGTTTCTTCCTCTCCCGCTCCTCTTGGTGTTGATATCCAACTAATTCAGTTGGTTTTATATAAAAATCTACCATTCCCATCGGGGGATGTCAATCGTGTTTTTTTAAAAGTCTAAAAAATCAATGAACGAAACAAGCCTGCGAATCGCAGGCTTGTCCGATGAGTTACCGCTTGTTGATTTCCTCGATGAGCAGCTTGTTGACAAGCGGCGGGTTGGCTTGTCCTTTCGTTGCTTTCATCACTTGGCCGACGAGGAAGCCAAGCGCGCGGTCTTTGCCGTTTTTGAAGTCTTCCACCGATTGCGGGTTGGCGTCGAGCACTTCGAGTACGATTTTGCGCAGCGCTCCTTCGTCGGAAATTTGCACGAGCCCTTTCTCTTTGACGATTTTCTCTGGGTCGCCGCCGTGTTCGACGAGCTCTTTGAACACTTTTTTGGCGATTTTCGACGAAATCGTGCCGTTTTGGATCAGCTTGATCATTCCAGCCAAGCTTTCCGGCGTCAAGGCGATGTCATGGAGCTCTTTTTGCTCGGCGTTTAAGTAGCCGGATACTTCGACCATGAGCCAGTTGGACGCCAGTTTCGGGTCGGCGCCGTTGGCGACCGTCGCTTCAAAGAAGTCGGCCATTTCTTTCGTCAAGGTGAGCACTTTGGCGTCGTATTCCGGCAAGCCCCATTCTTCGACATACCGCTTCCGGCGGGCATCCGGGAGCTCCGGAATCGAGGCGCGGACGCGTTCTTTCCATTCGTCGTCAATATAGAGCATGACCAAGTCCGGCTCTGGGAAGTAGCGGTAGTCTTCCGATCCTTCTTTGACGCGCATGAGCACGGTTGTTTTCGTCGCTTCGTCAAACCGCCGCGTTTCTTGGCGGATGACGCCGCCGGAGAGCAAAATTTTCTCCTGCCGTTTCGCCTCGTACTCGAGCCCCATGCGGACGAAGTTGAACGAGTTTAAGTTTTTCAATTCGGTTTTCGTGCCGAATTGGTCCGACCCGATCGGGCGGAGCGAGATGTTCGCATCGCAGCGGAGCGACCCTTCTTCCATTTTGCAGTCGGAGACGCCGGTGTATTGGATGATCGCCTTTAATTTTTCCAAATACGCATACGCTTCTTCCGGCGAGCGGATGTCCGGCTCCGAGACGATCTCAATGAGCGGCGTCCCTTGGCGGTTAAAGTCGACAAGCGAGTAGCCGTCGCCCGTGTGCGTCAATTTGCCGGCGTCTTCTTCAAGGTGAATGCGGGTGATGCCGATTTTTTTCTTTTTCCCGTTCACTTCGATTTCAATCCAGCCGTTTTTGCCGAGCGGCTGGTCGTATTGCGAAATTTGGTACGCTTTCGGGTTGTCCGGATAAAAGTAGTTTTTGCGGTCAAATTTCGTCTCAGTCGCGATTTCGCAGTTGAGCGCCATCGCCGCCTTCATCGCAAATTCGACCGCTTGCCGGTTCAAAACCGGCAGCACGCCCGGATACCCTAAGTCGATGACGTTCGTTTGCGTATTCGGGGGCGCCCCGAAGGCGTTCGGGCTGCTGGAGAAAATTTTCGATTTCGTTTTCAGCTCGACGTGGACCTCAAGTCCGATCACCGTTTCAAAATTCATCGTCGATCCCCCCTTACAACACCGGTTTTTGCTTATGGTAGTCGGTCGCTTGTTCAAAGGCGTGAGCGACGCGATAGACCGTGCTTTCATCAAAGTGCTTGCCGATGATTTGCAAGCCGACCGGCAAGCCGTCGACAAAGCCGCACGGCACGGAAATCGCCGGCACGCCCGCAAGGTTGACCGGAATTGTCAAAATATCGTTCATATACATGGTCAGCGGATCGCTCGTTTTCTCGCCGATTTTAAACGCCGGCGTCGGCGTGGTCGGACCGATGATGACGTCGTATTGATCAAAAACGTTTTCGAAGTCGCGCTTGATCAACGTCCGCACTTTTTGCGCTTTTTTGTAATACGCATCGTAATAACCTGAGCTTAAGGCAAACGTCCCGAGCATGATGCGGCGCTTGACCTCGTTGCCGAACCCTTCGCTCCGCGTCAATTTGTACATGTCGATCAAGTTTTTCGCGTTGTCGGTCCGATATCCGTAGCGAACGCCATCAAAGCGGGCAAGGTTGGCCGATGCTTCCGACGAAGCGAGCAAATAGTACGTCGCCAAGGCGTATTTTGAATGCGGTAGCGACACTTCTTCCCATGTCGCTCCGAGCTTCTCGAGCACGTTGAGCGCGGCAAGCACCGACTGGCGCACGCCTTCGTCGACGCCTTCGCCCAAATATTCTTTCGGCACAGCGATTTTCAAGCCTTTGATATCGCCCGTCAACGCTTCGACATAGTTGGGCACGGGGATGTTCGCTGACGTCGAATCCATCGGGTCAACGCCAGAAATCACTTGCAGCAAGTAGGCGTTATCTTCCACCGTGCGCGTAATCGGGCCGATTTGGTCGAGCGATGACGCGAACGCGACGAGCCCGAAACGCGACACGCGGCCGTACGTCGGCTTCAATCCGACAACCCCGCAAAACGCCGCGGGCTGGCGGATCGAACCGCCCGTATCCGAGCCGAGCGCAAACGGCACTTCGCCTGCCGCCACCGCCGCCGCCGAACCGCCGCTGGAACCGCCCGGCACGCGCTCTAAATCCCACGGGTTGCGCGTCAGCTGAAAGCCGGAGTTTTCCGTTGACGAGCCCATGGCGAACTCGTCCATGTTCAGCTTCCCGATCGTAATCGCGCCGGCGGCGTTCAACCGCTCCATGACGGTCGCATCGTAAATCGGGTCAAAGTTGTATAAAATTTTGCTGGCGCATGTCGTGCGCAACCCTTTGGTGACAATGTTGTCTTTAATGCCGATCGGCAAGCCGAACAGCGGGTTGGTCTCCTCGCCTTTCGCCAACTTGTCATCAAGCTCTTTCGCTTTCGCCCGCGCTTGCTCTTCGTTCAGCGTTAAAAACGCCTGCACTTTCTCTTCCACTTCGCCGATGCGGCGATACGATTCCTCCACTAAGTCGGAAACCGATACTTCTTTTTTCTGCAGCAGCGTATGTAATTCCGACACCGTATGGTCAAAGAGCGACATAAATCCCCCTCCTTACTCTAAAATAGCGGGCACGCGGAACTGGCCGTCTTGCTGGTCCGGCGCGTTTTTCAACACTTCCTCGCGCGGCAGCCCCGGTTCTGGAATATCCTCGCGCATCACGTTTCGCATATCAAGCACGTGCGAAGTCGGCGGCACGTTTTCGGTATCCAATTCATTCAACTGCTCGGCAAACGTAATGATCGCGTCGAGCTGTTTCGTAAACATCTCCGCCTCTTCTTCGGTAATCGCCAACCGCGCCAAGTCGGCGACATGCTTCACTTGTTCGAGCGAAATTCGCGACATCGTGTTCACCTCCGACATGGTCGACCTTTCACAATACTATGATGATACCAAAATAAAAGGAAATAAAGCAACATTCCGGCTAACATTTCCTTTGTTGTCCATTGACGAATTCGAACATATGTACTATAATGGCCATAACGTATGAAAAAAGGGGGGATGATGACGATGAGTGAAGCGCTGCTCGCTCAAGTGCTCGACCGCTTGAACGCGATGGATGGCACACTCCGACTGCTTGTTGAAGGGCAAGAGCGGCTCGAGCGTGAACAAATCGCCATTCGTCAGGAACAAGAAGAAATTCGAAAAGAACAGCAAGAAATTCGAAAAGAACAACAAGAAATCCGAAAAGAGCAGCAGGAAATCCGTCTGGAACAGCAGCGTCTGCGCCAAGAACAAGATTCGCTTCGCGCCGGGCAAAAGGAATTAAACGGCATCGTGGCCGCTCTTCTCCACCGCCAAGACGAAACAGACGCCAAACTAGAAGCTCTCGCCGCCGATGTTCGCCATCTTCACCAAGAATTTGCCTCATTGAAACAAACGGTGGACCGCCTCGAACAGAAAATGGATTCCCGCTATGAGCAATTGGCTGCCCAAATCGAAGACATCAAGCTGGACTTGAATTTTATCGCCCACCGCACCGTCGATAACGAACGCATCATCTACAAGCTTAAAGAAATGCTGTTCCGCTCATCTATTCCTAATACAGAAGGAGTTCGCCGCCATGAACGTCGCGTTTGACCATCTCGTCCACCTCACCGAGCGCCCGGAACAGGCGAAAGGCTCGTTTGAACAGTTAGGGTTTACGGCCATCCACGGCGGCCGCCATGAGGCATGGGGAACGTATAACGCGTTATGCTATTTCGCGCCGCTAAGCTACATCGAATGGATCGGCATCGCCGATGAGCAGACAGCGAACACCTGCCAAAATCCGCTTATTGCCCAACTTGTCGCTGACCGTCAAGAGGGGAATGGCTTCTCCCAGTTTGCCTTTCGAACGAACGATATCCAACAGCTGGCTGCACAGCTCAAAAACAAGGGATTCACTCCGATCGGCCCGCTCCCTGGCAGCCGCCAGCGCGATGACGGCAAGCGGCTGACATGGTCGCTGCTGTTTATCAACGACGATACAGACGGCGCGTTCCGCTACCCGTTTTTCATCCAGTGGGACGAGCGCGATGACGTGCGGATGAACGAGCTGGCGCCGCTCATGCGCCATGCAAATGGGGCGCCGTCGTTGTCGTCCGTCAGCGTTTATGTGCGTAGCCTCGACCGCGCCGTCAACAGCTACCGTCGGCTGTTTGATTTGCCGGCAGCGAATGTGGGGCGCGATGAGGCGGGGACCTATGCCGAACTAACGGTTGGCGGCGTCAGCCTCCGCTTTTACCAAGCGGATGAACCCTCGTCGACAAGGCCGTTTGCCTGCCGCATCGTCGGCAGCAAGCTGCAGCGCCGCCTTCAGTTAGCCGGAGGGACGTATATCTTTTCCGAATTGTGACCGCTCCCCCACATATCCTCCTTTGCCGCTGAATAGGATGGAATAACCGCAGCTCCACCCGGGGAGCTACCCCATGGCAAAGGAGGATGGACACGTGGCGCATCCGTATGTTTCTCCGAGGCTGCCGATGGAGACGATGATCTCGATCATTCGACACGGATTAAAGAAACCATCCGCTCCGAAAAAGATCGTCATTATCGGCGCCGGCATGGCCGGGCTTGTCGCGGCGTCATTGCTGAAGCAAGCCGGCCATCGCATCACGATTCTTGAAGCATCCGAGCGGGTCGGCGGCCGAATCTACACGCTCCGCTCCGACTTCCGCGACGACCAGTATCTCGAGGCGGGCGCGATGCGCATCCCGCACACCCATCCATTGACATTGGAATATATCAAAAAATTCAACTTGCCGCTCCACCCGTTTATCAACAGCACCCCGCGCGACATTTTATATTTTCGCGGCGTCAAAGCGCGCCTGAGCGAATACGAGCGGCATCCCGACCTCTTCGGCTTTCCCGTCGCCCCCCACGAACGGGGCAAAACCGCTTCCGAACTGTTGCAAATGGCCATTCGTCCGGTCATTCAATTCATTGAACAAAATCCAGAACAACATTGGCCGATTGTCATCGAACGGCTCGACCGCTACTCGCTGGACGCCTATTTGCGCTACAACCCATTCGGCCTACCGTTGTCCGTGGGAGCCATCGATATGATCAAAGCCGTTCTTTCATTAGAAGGATTCCCCGAACTTTCGTTTCTTGAGATGTTGCGTGAACTCATGGTGCTGTTTACGCCGAATATTCGCTTTTATGAAATCGCCGGAGGCAACGATCGGCTTCCCAAAGCTTTTTTGCCGCAACTGAAGGACGAGATTCTCTTTAGTCATAAAGTGCAAAAAATAATCCAGCACGAAAACAGCGTCACCGTCCATGCGACCCATACAAAAATTCTTCAGCCGCTTCAAATCACCGCCGATCGGGTGATCGTCACCATCCCGTTTTCCATTTTGCAGTTTGTCGACATCGAACCGCGCCATTCGTTTTCCGAAAACAAATGGAAGGCCATTCGTGAACTTCATTATGCCGGTTCAACGAAAACTGGCATCCAGTTTAAAACACGGTTTTGGGAAAAAGAAGGGATGTTCGGAGGAAAAACCGTGTCGGATCTGCCGATTCGATACACCCAATATCCAAGCCAAGGCATCGGCACGGCAGGACCTGGCGTCGTATTGGCCAGCTATACGTGGGAAGACGACACGATCCCGTGGGACAGCTTAAGCGATGAAGAGCGGCTTGAATATACGTTAAAAAACTTAGCCGTCATCCATGGCGAACAGGTGTACCGTGAATTTGAAACCGGAACAAGCCATAGTTGGGTGCGCTATCCGTACTCGGGCGGCGCCTTCACGATGATGAAGCCGAACCAAGTGACGGAGCTGTCGCCGTACATCGCTCTCCCCGAAGGAAGGGTCCATTTTGCCGGCGAACATGCGTCCACCCACCACGGATGGATTCAGGGAGCGATTGAATCCGGCATCTGCGCCGCGTATGAAGTGAACAACTCGCCAGCTTAGCAGCATCTCTACCGGCGGAGCGGTCAACCGCTCCTTCATGTTCCAGAACAGTGATGATGGCGGAACGTCTTCATCCGCTCATACAGCGTCGAAACATCCTCAGCGCTGACAATCAGATCGAGATCTTCCGGCGCGGCAAATCCGTTTTCGACCGTATGCCGAAGCAAGTCAAGGAGCGGGTCGAAAAACCCGTCCACATTGAGCAGGCCGATCGGCTTTTGATGGAGGCCGACGCGCGACCACGAGAGCACTTCAAACAGCTCTTCGTATGTTCCATAGCCCCCTGGCATGGCGATAAACCCGTCGGCCGCCTCGTACATTTTCGCCTTGCGGGTGTGCATCGTATCAACGACCAACAGTTCGCTCAACCGGTTATGCGCCACTTCCCGGTCTTTCAAAAATTGCGGAATGATCCCGACCACGCGCCCTTGATGGCGCAGCGCCGCCTCAGCAACCTCTCCCATCAAGCCCCGCATCCCGCCGCCGTAAATGATTGTCATGCCGCTTTGGGCTAAAAACGTTCCGAGCTCTTGGGCCGCTTCCTTATATTTCATGCTTCGTCCATAACTTGATCCGCAAAACACACAAATGGCTTTCATGATCGTGACACACCTTTACTCGCATCTAAGTCTTCATTATTTTACCAGTCTGTCTCCCATTCGGCAAATCACGCCGACAGGCTGCCAGCGATTCCGTTTTCACCAGCCTTTTCGAACCGCAACATCGCAAAAAACACATCCCCTCTGGCTCGGCCAGAGAGGATGCGGCACGTTGTGTTGTCATTGATAAATATGCACAAACGGCTCGTCTGCTTTCGCCTGGCGCACGATGAGGCTTTCCGGCTGGCCGGCGGAGGCGATGTAGACGTTGACCGTGATGTAGTCCGGAAATTTTTCCATCACAAGACCGGTCACGTATTGTGTAAAGCCGATCACTTCCGCTTTGCCGTAAAACGGCATCGTAATGTTAATCGTTAACTTCTGAAGTTGGTCGTTGACGTACAATCCTTTGCCGACGACACCCGTGTAGTTGGGGAAGAAATCTTCCACATCGGATTTAAAATTGTTGAATTTCAGCCAGTCGTCGCGATGATTTTCTTCCGCCTCATCGGATGGGAATAAATAATATTCCTCGTTCACCGTCTCCCAATCATTGATCGTGCTGTCCCCTCCATCGATATGGGCGACGGCGAAAAAGTGGCCTGGAACGACAGATGAGCGGGGCGCTTGTTTGTACAGGGCGATCATGATGGGCACGTTGCCGAGCCCTTTCATGCTCCGCAGCCGCTTCAGCACCTCGGCGGCGATCCGCTTTCCTTCCCGTTCGATGACATCGTCTTTGATTTTGACCTCGCGCGGATAGCCTTGCTCGGTCGAGTAATAGTGGAAGGAGTTTAATGCCAAACCGATGGCGACGCCGCCGAGCTTCACTTTGTCGTTGTCGACTTTGACCAAATAATCATGTTCCAAAATGCTCGCCAAATAAATCGGGCTTTGTTTGTTTTTTTGCTCATTCGTTCCCTTGTCGCCAATCGGCGGGTTTAAGCCGAGGTTGTCTTCCGGCTTCATTTTCTCCGCTTTCAGCTGGCTGGCCGTCCGCTTGCGGGCAAGCCATTTTTTGACCGTTTCGCTGTCCAAATATTGCCCCTCTTGAAACAAGTACTCATCCGTCGGAAACTGCTCGGTGGCAAGGCGCATAAGCCCCGTCTCAAACTCGTCGACATCAAGGCGCGTGTTTAAATCATTGACGACCTCGCCGCGCGCACCGGACGGTTTGAACGGCAAGATGACGCGATAATACGAGTCGGAAATGTTGTATTTCGGGATGACGGCTTCTTGCTGTTTGTTGCCTTTGTCTTGCACGACTTCCTCGCCTTCATTAAACTTCGGCGCACACGCGGACAGCAAACAAACAGAGGCGATCCCGATGACGACCAGTGGCTTTCGGATTCGGTTTGTCCAACGATAGGCAACTGTGGTGCGAAGTCGTAACGTCTGTTTCATCGTTTCCCCCTGTTGATCTCTTGCAAAAATCGCGTTTCGTCCCAAATGTCAATGCCAAGCTGTTGGGCTTTCTCCAACTTCGACCCAGCATCTTCGCCGGCGATGACGATGTCGGTGCTGCGGCTGACGCTGCCAGTAACGCGTCCGCCCAGCCGCTCGATTTGTTCTTTCGCCTCATTGCGCGACATAGACATAAGCTTTCCGGTCAAAACGACCGTTTTGCCGGCGAAGGGGGAGTCAGCAGGCGCCTCAGCCGCCCGCTTCGACCCTTTGTATGCCATGTTGACGCCGTAAAGCCGCAACTCATTCAACAGTTCGGCCGCTTCTGGCTGGGAAAAGAAGGCGATGATCGAGTCCGCCATTTTCTCGCCGATTTCCGGCACGGCCATCAATTCCTCTTTCGTCGCTCTCTCCAGCCGTTCCATCGTTTCAAAATGCTCGGCCAAAAGTTGAGCAGCTTTCGCTCCGACGTAGCGGATGCCAAGGCCGAACAGCAGCCGCTCGAGCGAGTTTTGCTTTGACGCTTCAATTGCCGCGAGCAGGTTGGCTGCCGACTTTTCGCCCATCCGTTCCAAACCGATGAGCTGTTCTTTCGTCAGCCGATACAAATCGGCGACGTCGTGGACGAGACCAGCGTTAAACAGTTGGGTGACGACTTTTTCGCCCAACCCTTCAATGTTCATGGCTGCCCTTGAGGCAAAATGGATGAGCCGTTCGCGCAGCTGGGCCGGACATTTCGGGTTTAAGCAACGGAGCGCCACTTCCCCCTCTAGGCGGACGAGCTCACTTTGACATTCCGGACAATGCGTCGGCATGACAAACGGCGTTTCGTCCCCGTCGCGCCGGTCGACGACGACGCCGACCACTTCCGGAATGATGTCGCCTGCTTTTTTGATAATGACCGCATCGCCGATGCGGATGTCTTTTTCGCGGATAAAATCTTCATTATGAAGAGTGGCGCGCTGCACGGTCGTTCCGGCGACGCGCACTGGTTCGAGGATCGCCGTCGGAGTGACAACGCCGGTGCGGCCGACGTTCACTTCAATGCCGATCAGCGTCGTCACCACTTCCTCAGCTGGAAATTTGTAAGCGATGGCCCAGCGCGGGCTTTTGGCCGTTGCACCAAGCTCCCGCTGTTGGGCGAACGAGTCGACTTTAATGACGATGCCGTCGATCTCGTACGGCAGCTGCGGCCGTTTTTCGTGCCAATCGTTAATAAAAGCGAGCACCTCATCGATGTTGGCGCAGCGCCGCCGCTCGGGATTCACTTTAAACCCAAGCACCTGCAAATAGTCGAGCGCCTCACTGTGCGACTCAATGCCAAGCTCTTCGGCATTAGCCAATCCGTAAACGAACAAATCGAGCTGGCGCGACGCCGCCACTTTCGGGTCGAGCTGGCGAAGCGAGCCGGCCGCAGCGTTGCGCGGGTTGGCAAACAGCTCCTCGCCTCGGGCTTTCCGCTCCTCATTCAAGCGCAGGAACGACGCTTTCGGCATGAACGCCTCGCCGCGCGCCTCAAGCGACACCGGCTCCCTCAGCCGAAGCGGCAGCGAGCGGATCGTTTTCAAATTTTCCGTAATGTCCTCGCCGGTCGTTCCGTCGCCGCGCGTCGCTCCTTGAACGAAATAGCCGTCTTCATAGCGGACGGAAACGGCGAGGCCGTCGATTTTCAATTCGCACACGTACGCAGCTTCGCCGACTTCTTGGCGGACGCGGCGGTCGAAATCGCGCAAATCCCCTTCGTCAAACGCGTTTGCCAGACTCATCATGGGAACAATGTGCGTCACTTTGCGAAACGCCTCAAGCGGCGGGCCGCCGATGCGCTGGGTCGGCGAGTCGCTCGTTTTCAATTCCGGATACTGTTCCTCGATGGCCATCAACTCTTGCATGAGCCGGTCATACTCGGCGTCCGGGACGGACGGCCGGTCGAGCACATAATATTCATAGCCATAGCGGTTGAGCAGTTCGCGCAGCTCGGCCGCGCGCCGTTCGGCTTGTTGGCGGTCCATACGTTCACCCGTTCTCCTTTCTTACACTTTCTCAATCGGCGCAAATTTAGCGAGCAGCCGTTTAATGCCGATCGGGCTCGGGAAAGCGATATCGAGTTCTTGTTCGTCGCCTTCGCCGCGGACGCTGACAACCGTACCGATCCCCCATTTTCGGTGGTTGGCCCTGTCGCCGACTTTCCACACTCCGATGGCGCCGCCTGCCTGCAAGCGAGCGGGCGCTGAACGGGAAACGGACGGTTTTCCGCGCGAGACCGTCTCCAGCAAATGCGCTGGAATCTCATCTAAAAAGCGCGAGGGCCGGTTCATTTGGATGTTGCCAAACAGCGTCCGCATTTGTGCATTCGTCAATACGAGCTCTTCCTGGGCGCGGGTAATACCGACATACGCCAGCCGCCGCTCTTCTTCCATTTCATCCTCATTCTCCAATGAACGAAGATGCGGGAAAATCCCTTCCTCCATGCCAATCAAAAACACGACCGGAAACTCAAGCCCTTTGGCGGCGTGCAGCGTCATGAAGACAACGGCATCGCCCTCGGTTGCCTGATCCGCCCCATTCAGCTCGTCCAAGTCGGAAATGAGCGCCAAGTCAGTTAAAAAGGCGATGAGCGATTTATCATCGCTGACATTTTCGAAATGCTTTGTCACCGACAAAAATTCGTCCAAGTTCTCAAGCCGGCTTTGCGCTTCAATTGTCCGTTCCGACTTGAGCATCTCGCGGTAGCCCGATTGGTCGAGCACTTCTTCGACGAGTTCGGTGACAGAAACGTATTCTTGCAGTTGCGCCCATTGTTCAAGCTGCCCACGAAACGCCGCAAGCGCCCCTGCTGTTTTCGCGCTGAAACCAATCATCTCCAGCTCGCCGAGCGCTTCAAACAAGGACAGCTCATGCTCGGCTGCATAGCGGACAAGTTTGTCGATCGTAGAGGCGCCGATGCCGCGCTTTGGCACGTTGATGATGCGCAGCAAGCTCAAATCGTCATCAGGATTGGCGATGACGCGCAAGTAAGCGAGAATGTCTTTGATTTCTTTCCGGTCATAGAACTTTAAGCCGCCGACGATTTGGTACGGAATGTTCGCTTTTAAAAACATTTCCTCGACGATCCGCGACTGGGCATTCGTTCGATAAAGCACGGCAAAATCGCGGTAGCGGCGCTCCCCGCGTTCCACCGCCTCTTGAATGCGGCGGGCAACAAATTGCGCTTCATCCGCCTCGTTCATCGCTTCATAATAGATGATCGGCTTCCCTTCCGGATTTTCCGTCCACAACCGCTTGGGCTTTCGGTTGACGTTATGCGCAATGACTTCATTTGCCGCCTGCAAAATACGTTTCGTCGAACGGTAGTTTTGCTCAAGCAGAATCACTTTCGCGTTCGGGTAGTCGCGCTCAAACGACAAAATGTTGCGGATGTCGGCCCCGCGCCACCGGTAAATTGACTGGTCGGCATCGCCAACGGCGCAAATATTTTGGAATCGCTCCGCGAGCTTTTTCACCAGCGTATATTGAGCGCGGTTCGTATCCTGGTATTCATCGATATGGATGTACTGAAACTTATACTGGTAATATTGAAGCACATCCGGCACGCGGTCAAACAAGTGGATCGTCGTCATGATTAAATCATCGAAATCGAGCGAATGATTGCGGAGAAGGCGCTGTTGATACTCTTGATACACGTCGCTGACGACCGTTTCATAATACGTCGACGCCCGCTTCGCGAATTGCTCCGGCGTGAGCAAATCGTTTTTCGCCCCGCTGATCGTCGCTAAAATCGTCCGCGGCTCAAATTTTTTCGGATCGATATTTTTGTCTTTCAAAATCGCTTTAATGACCGAAAGCTGATCCGTCGGGTCGAGGATGGAAAAATTGCGGTTGATGCCGATGCGGTCAATGTCGCGGCGCAACACGCGGACGCACATCGAGTGAAACGTCGAAATCCATACGTCTTCCGCCGCCCCGCCTAAAAGCGCCTGCACCCGCTCCTTCATTTCCCGCGCCGCTTTGTTCGTAAACGTAATGGCTAAAATATTCCACGGCGCCACCTGTTTTTCCGCCATCAAATAGGCGATCCGGTGCGTCAGCACGCGCGTTTTTCCGCTGCCCGCCCCCGCCATGATGAGCAACGGGCCTTCTGTCGTTTTAACGGCTTCTTGCTGCTCTTTGTTTAAATGGGCAAGCAGCTTTTCCGATAAAAAATTCATCATGTCCACCACCAATAAACGTATGTTCTATTTTCCATCATCGCCGGTGCGTTGGCCAGCCACCTGCTTCACCGCCGCCACCGTCGCCAACGCCTGTTCGAACGCGTCGTAAATCGCATTGCCGATGACGACCGTATCGGCATAGCGCGCCATATGCACCGCCTGCTCAGGCGTTGTGATGCCGCCGCCGTAAAACAGCTGCGTCCGATCAAGCGCTTGTTTCACTTTTTCCACGACAGACGGATCACCATAAGCGCCGCTATACTCAAGGTAAAAAATCGGCAGCTTGTACAAATGCTCAGCCAAACGGGCATAGGCCACAATATCGTCGACGTCAAGCTGCGTATCGGCTCTCGTCAGCTTGGCGGCCTTGCATTCCGGATTTAAAATGCAATAACCCTCCGCGGCAATCTCATCCCAGTTCATCATATCGCCGTATTGTTTCACCGCCTCGTGATGGCGGCCGATGATCCATTCCGGCTGCCGGCTGTTTAAGGCGATCGGGATCAAATATACGTCAAACCCCGGCGTCAACACTTCGACATCCGTGACTTCGAGCGCGCATGGCACCGAAAAACGGCGAATGCGGGCCAATAAATCAAGCACGTTGTCGATCGTCACCCCATCGGTTCCCCCAACGATGACGGCATCCGTACCCGACTCGCAAAGGCGCTCAAGGCGCTCGTCATCAATCGGTTTATTCGGGTCGAGTTTAAACACATGGCGCCAAGCGCGAATCTCTTCCATAGCCGTAAACCTCCACTCATTCTCCATTGTTCCATTATAACAAATCCGCAAAAAGAAAAGGAGTTCCTTTACAAATGGAAGGAATCTCCTAGCTGCATCAGTCTGTGACCGCTTCGTTTGCCTCTTTCCCCTCGTGCTCTTCTTGCTGCTCCTCTTTGATCCGGTCAAGGGCCATGGCGTAAGCGTCATTGCCGTAGTTGAGGCAGCGCTTGACGCGCGAAATCGTCGCCGTGCTCGCTCCGGTTTCCGTTTCGATTTTATGGTACGTATACCCTTCGCGCAACATGCGGGCGACCTCGAGCCGCTGGGCGAGCGCTTGGATTTCATTCACCGTGCATAAATCATCGAAAAAACGGTAACACTCTTCTAAATCGCGCAGCGATAAAATCGCCTTAAACAATTGATCCAACTCTCTGCCGCGCAGTTTGTCAATTTGCATAGTTGTTCCCTCCTTGCTTTTGGCGCGAAAATGTGATAATCGGCAGCCGTCTTCCAGCTACCGACCGATGTATCCATCCACAGCTCCTCCTGCCTTGCAGCGGACAAAAGGCGGTTTCACTATTTCCATTGAACGATTGCCAGTTCCGGCACGATATGGATCCACGTTTTTCCCGGCACGAATCCGATCGGAGCCCCGTTATGGTACGGCAGCAGCCGGCCGTCGACGTTTTTCCATTCGATCGGCTGCATGACACCATCCTGAAACAAGTACCCCTTGCCGCCGGAGGTGAGATCGATGTCGCGCCGTCCGTGGCTGTCGATGACTTGATGCCGAGCAGCGATAATCATGACGTTTTGCACGACAACCGGCTTATGCGTATCATAATCAATCGTTTGCTCGCCGCCGCTGTACCGGTAATACCCTTTTTGTTCAGGGACATATTTGTATTCAACTTGAGCGTAGGCGCGGTGCGAATAGGCGATGTGAACCGTCTCGACCTTTTGGCCGCTCGGCTCATCGGTGCGAAACGATAGCGGGGCTACGTGGTCCGTCCAAGCGTAGCCGTTTTGTTTCGCTCCTTTTTCGATGTTGGCAAACGTAATGTAGGAGTTGTGCGGCGCCTTGCGGAACGAGACGCGCTGAAACAGCGTGCCGTCGTAAAACAATCCGTTCAAATAGTCGATGCCGCCTCCTTCAAGACGTGCTTTCGCTTCTGGGCTCCAGCCGTGGCATACATACAGTGCATGGTAGCCTTCGCTCAAGTCAATATAGTAATCACGTGCGCTTCGCACTGGTCCGACCCGCTTGGGCCATTCGCTTTGGTATAATGCCAAAAAACGAGTAATATCGCCCTCGGCGAGCACCTCATACACGATGTCTGCCGCGTAAAGCCCCGACTGCGGCCGCGCTTTCGGATGGTTGTTGATCATGACCCCGACAACCCGTCGGTCGATCGTTCCTTCCGCCGGCAGCCCCGTCAGCGGAAACGTTTGTTTTTCCTCAGCCGGAGGCTCGGACGGCTGCTCCTGCCGGGGAGCTGGTTTGGCCGGCTCGGCCTGCTTCGGCTCGCTTTTGGTCGTGCAGCCACCTAACAACAATGCCGTGCAACTGATGGTGAACAGCCAACGTTTCAATGGACACACAACCTTTTCTTTTTTATTTTACCGCATTATCGAAGGAAAGAGTACCGTTTTGTGCATCACATCATAAATCCCTCGTTGCGTGACGCGCACATATGGCAGATGGGTTGACTGCAAAAAAAGCAACGAATACACCGGATCTTCGAAGGAATATCCACGCTCGCGCAACAAGCGGACAAACGTTTTTTCCTCTTGGATCAGTTCGTCCATTTCCATAGGAGACATCATGCCGCCCAATGGAAGCGGAAGCTCAAACAAAATGTCCCCCTCTTCAGCAAGAACAATGCCGCCGCCGATTTCCTTCATCCGTCGGAAGGCAAGCATCATATCGTCCTTGCGCTTGCCAATCAAAATCAAATCCCCCGTGTTGGAGTAGGAGCTCGCCAACCCGCCAAGCGCCGATGCAAAGCCTTTCAACATGGTATTGACGCGCCAGCGGCCATTTCGGTCAAACAAGGCGAGAAAACATTCATCATGGTCATATCCTAAACGGTCGCGCGACGTATCGATCGACACGGAATACGGCTTTAAAATGACGGCGTTTTCCATACGCAACCCCATCGGCATCGAAAATTGCAAATCATCCCAGTCAATCTCCCATGGCAACGACAGCGGCCGAATGCCAAACCGCCCCCATTCCAGCTCCGGCCAGAGAGGCGGCGCTTCTCCATCGCGCTTCACCCATTCGCCTTTGGCGAGCACTTGCGCCGGCGTCGGATCATGAGCCGAACGCAAAAAATTGATATGGGCGATTCTTCCTGTGGCGATGCTGCCGTGAAGATGCTCAATGCCGTAGTGACGTGCGGCGTTGATCGTCGCCATGGCGTAGGCGTCGATCACCGGTACATCGTGCTCCATTGCTAGGCGGATGAGCCGGTCAATCACCCCGTCTTCGTAAAAAGAGGGCGGCGAACCGTCTGTCGTCAACAAGCATTTATCATAATGCCGGATGCCAAGCGCTTTCATTTCTTCGAGCAGCACCGGCAAATCCGGGCGAATTGAGGAGTGCCGGAGCGCGACGGTATAGCCGTGCCAAAGGCGCATATGCACCTCTTTTCCCGTCATTGCCTCATGGTCGCCATCCGCGCCAAAGAGCGCCATTTTGACAAGCGTCCTTTCCGACGCCCCAGGAAAATGCCCTTCAATTTTACGGCGCCGCCGATGCGCTTCTTGCATCCAATACAAGATGATGTCATCGCCGCTCACCACTTTCGGCCATGAGGTCAGTTCGCCCCCCTGAAGCACCACCTCTTGATCAAGCCATCGCTTGATCCGCGCATTGGACACTTGCTCCTCTTCGCGTTCAAGCTCCGTCTGTCCATCAAATCGACACCACCAATACATTGATGTTGGAAGCGCATTCACAGCTTGCAAAAAGAAAAACGCCTCTTCATCATTCAGCTGCAAAAGCAAAAACAAGTTGTCGTTGAGGAGTGTTGTTGTTCCGTGCGCCGCTGCATAACGGGCAAACGAATGGGGATTATATAATTGAAACGGATGCACATGCGGCTCAATGTAGCCGGGAACGAGCACATACCCACGGCAATCGACGATCTCGCATGCGTCGTCGACACGATCGGGGAACCGCTCGCCGGCATACACGATGCGGTCGCCATGTATCCATATATTTCCCTTTACCCATTCACGAAAATACGAATGCAAATATGTCGCGTTCACCAATACTTTCGTCGGTGATTGTTTGCCATCCATGATCGCTGCCTGTTCGCGCAGCTCGCTGCCTTTCCATCGGTAACGTTGTTCGCCCATTGCCACCCCGTCCCTTGTTTCCTAATCGTTCCATGTAACCATTTTAACGTACAAAAGCGACTTTCACAATAAAAAATATTGAAAGAAAGAGGGGACAACGAATGGCGAACATTGGCATTGTAAACGCCCTCATTCGCATTACGTTCGGACTAACCGTCATCGCCTGGGCCACCGCCCGCCTCGCCCGGCGGCCATGGTGTACATCGTATTTATGGGCTGCTTTGCTTGGGGCGATGAAAGTTGGGGAAGGAATCACCCGTTTTTGTCCGATGACCGCCTTGTTTGACAATATGCAGCGCCGGCAGCTGCTTGAAGAGGAAAAGGAAGCGGTCGTCAATCCGACATGAGGAAAGACATCCACTCGGCGTTGCTCACCACTTTTGCCGATGTCTTCCGTCCCACTGTTATTAGGTAAAATTTTCCTCATCTTGAACGATACGTGCTGCTATGGATCGAAAGAGCACCGTTCGCAACGGCTAGTGAAAAACGCCAACTGTCAGCGAAAGAAAAAAAGCAAAATGATCGGCAGCCGGCACTGCGGACTGGCCAAATACCATCAAAAAAGGTGTCCCGTCGTTGGGACACCTTCGACTGCAAAGGAGTGAACCATCATGTTGCTCGAGTATATGACCGATATGTCGTTTGTTTTGGCCGCGTTAATCGGCGGCATTATCGCCCTTTTATACGTGTATATGCGGCGGAGGCGCGTTCGATAGCGCGCCGGCCGATGTCGCGCCGGTAAAATAAGCCGTCGCATTCGATCGCCGCCAATTGCTCGTACGCTCTTTCCTTCGCTTCGGCAAGCGTTCCCCCTTTGGCGGCCAACAGGAGAACGCGTCCGCCATTCGTATACCATGCGCCGCCTTCCTGTTTCGTGCCGGCGTGGAACACCAACGCATCAGAAGAGATCTCGTCCAACCCCCGGATTTCGGCCCCGCGCTCGTACGCGCCGGGATAGCCTTTCGCTGCCAGCACGACGCCAAGCACTGCCTCATCCGTCCATTCAAGCTCCAGCTGTCTTCCTTCCATGACCGCCAAAATCGCTTCTACGAGATCGGTTTTGAGGCGCGGCAGCACCACTTGCGCCTCTGGGTCGCCGAAGCGGGCGTTGAACTCGATGACTTTCGGCCCGTCGGCCGTCGCCATCAATCCGGCGTAAAGAACACCTGTAAACGGACGCCCTTCAGCCACTAACGCGTTCGCCATTGGACACAAAATCGTTTCGAATGCGATGGCGACGGTCTCCGCTGGAATTTGCGGAACCGGTGAGTAGGCCCCCATGCCGCCGGTGTTTGGTCCTGTGTCACCGTCATAGGCCCGTTTATGGTCTTGGGCGATGGCGAGCGGATACACCTTCTCGCCGTTCACGAACGCCATAAACGAAAATTCTTCCCCTTCTAAATACTCCTCAATGACGACTTGACTGCCGGCTGTGCCGAATTGTCTGTCGACAAGCGCTGCCTTCGCCGCGGCAAGCGCTTCTTCCACCGTTTGGGCGATGGTGACGCCTTTTCCGGCGGCCAGCCCGTCCGCTTTAATGACGATCGGCGCACCTTTTTGTTCAATGTAAGCTTTCGCCTCTTCGTACGACGTAAAGGCCGCATGGTCCGCCGTTGGAATGCCGTATTTTTTCATCAGTTCTTTGGCGAACGCCTTGCTTCCCTCGATGAGCGCCGCCGCTTGGCTTGGGCCGAAAATGCGAAGCCCCTCGGCCATAAAACGGTCAACAATGCCGGAAGCAAGCGGCGCTTCCGGCCCGACAATCGTCAAATCGATCGCCCGTTCTTTTGCAAATTGCACTAGCGCCTCTATGTTGAGTTCATCGATGCCGACCAACTCCGCTACATCCCTCATTCCCGGGTTGCCCGGCGCCGCATACAGCTTACCGACAAGCGGGCTTTGCGCCGCTTTCCAAGCGATGGCGTGCTCACGTCCGCCGCGTCCGATCACGAGTACATTCATCGTCTCCCTCTCCTTTGCCCCGCCTAATGTTTAAAGTGGCGCACGCCGGTGAAGACCATGGCGATGCCATATTCATCGGCCTTGCGGATCGAATCCGCATCGCGGATCGAGCCGCCCGGCTGGATGATCGCCGTAATGCCGGCTTTCGCCGCCGCTTCAACAGTATCGTCCATCGGGAAGAACGCATCGGAAGCCAACACAGCACCAGCCGCCTGTTCTCCCGCTTGTTCGATCGCAATCTTGGCCGCACCCACCCGGTTCATTTGCCCAGCGCCGACGCCAACGGTCATGCCGTTTTTCGCCAGAACGATGGCGTTGGATTTGACGTGTTTCACCACTTTCCAGGCGAAGCGGAGCTGCTCGCGCTCAGCCTCGGTCGGCCCGCGCTTCGTAACGACATGCCATTCAGCGTCTTCGAGCGTGAACGTATCGGCCTCTTGTACGAGCAAACCGCCATTGACGGAAACGAGCATGTTTTCCTTGACGTCCGGCGCAGTAAAATCAAGCGTCAATAGACGGATGTTTTTCTTTTTCGTCAAAATGGCAAGCGCCTCGTCGCTGAATGACGGAGCGATGACGATTTCCAAAAAGATGTCATGCATCCGTTCGGCTGTTTCTTTGTCCACTTCACGGTTGACCGCAATAATCCCGCCGAAAATCGACACCGGGTCCGCCTCGTACGCCTTCGTAAACGCCTCAAGAAGCGTCGCGCCGACGCCGACGCCGCACGGATTCATATGTTTGATGGCTGCCACAGCCGGCTCTTGAAATTCGCGAATAAGGTTGATCGCCGCATTGGCGTCGTTAATGTTGTTGTACGACAACTCTTTGCCGTGCAGCTGTACTGCCTTGGCAATCGAGAACGCCGCGCCAAGCGGTTTGGCGTAAAACGCCGCCGATTGATGCGGATTCTCGCCATAGCGCAATGATTGTTTTTTCGTGTACGTGATGGTGAGCGTTTCCGGGTAGTCCTCTCCAGCGAGGTTTGTTAAATACTCGGCAATCATCGCGTCATACGCCGCCGTATGGCGGAACGCTTTCGCCGCCAGCTGTTGCCGCGTTTTTGCTTGGATCGAGCCGGTTGTTTTCAGTTCCTCGATCACCATCGGATAGTCGGCTGGATCGACGACAATGGCGACATCGGCATAGTTCTTGGCTGCCGCGCGCACCATCGTCGGACCGCCGATATCGATGTTCTCAATCGCCTCAGCCAGCGTCACGTCCGGTTTGGCGATCGTTTGTTGGAACGGATACAGGTTGACGACGACCAAATCGATCGGGCGAATGCCATGCTCTGCGAGCGCCGCTTGGTGGCGCTCATCGCTGCGCACCGCCAAAATGCCGCCGTGAATGGCCGGATGCAGCGTTTTGACGCGCCCGTCCAAAATTTCCGGAAAACCGGTGACATCGGAAATCGAAATGACGGGAACGCCTGCTTCCTCAAGCGCTCGTTTCGTCCCACCGGTCGAAATGATGTCAATGCCAAGTTCGACCAGCTGCTTCGCAAACGGAATGATGCCTTCCTTATTGGACACGCTGATCAATGCTCGTTTCACTGCCATCGTTTTCGATCCTTTCTTCTTGTTGTTCCTTTTCCCCTAGCAGCATGCGCAACACCGCCGGATATAGCTCATGTTCGACTTGATGAATGCGCGCCTCAAGCGCTTCGATCGGCTCTCCCGGCACGATCGGAACAGCACGCTGGGCGATGACCGGTCCGGTGTCCATCCCCTCATCAACGTAATGAACGGTGACGCCTGTTTCCGATACGCCGGCCCGGTACGCTTGACCGATCGCATCTTTACCCGGAAACGCCGGCAACAGCGACGGATGAATGTTGACAATTTTCCCGTCATAAGCGGAAAGCAGCGTCGGCCCGATCAAGCGCATGTAGCCGGCCAACGCAATCCAGTCGATTTGACGCCCCTTTAGTTCAAGCAAAATCTCGCTCTCAAACGCGGCTTTGGACGGGTAGTCTTTTGGGGAAAACACGAATGCCGGCACGTTTTCGCGCACCGCCCGCTCGATCACTTTCGCCCCCGGCCGGTCGCAAACAAGGAGAGCAATCTCCGCCGGCAAATCGCCGCGTTTGGCCGCATCCACGATCGCTTGAAAGTTCGTGCCGCTTCCCGAAGCGAACACCGCCAACCGCTTCATCCCCGGCTCCCTCCAGCAAACGACACGCCCGCGCCTTCGACCACGTTGCCGATGATGTACGCCGGTTCGCCTTGTTCCGAAAGCCACTCAACAAGCGGCGAAGCCGTTTCCGGACTGACGGCGAGCACAAGGCCGATGCCCATATTAAAGACGGAAAACATCTCTTGCTCTTCCAGACGGCCCATTTTACGCAGAAGCTCAAAAATCGGCAGCACCGGCCATGAACCGAGCTGAATGCGCGCGCCAAGCCCCGAAGGCAGCATGCGGGGAATGTTTTCGATAAACCCGCCGCCGGTAATATGCGCCATCCCTTTGATCGTAAACCGCTCGCGCACAGAGCGCAACCGTTTCGCGTAAATGCGCGTCGGCTTCAACAACTCCTCGCCGAGCGGAACATCAAGCGGCTCGTAAATGCGGTCAAGCTCCAACTTCGCCTGCTCGAACACGATGCGGCGCACAAGCGAATAGCCGTTGCTGTGCAGGCCGCTCGATGGCAATCCGACGAGCGCATCGCCCGCTTGAATCGCCTCTCCGGTCACGAGCTGATCTTTTTCCGCAATGCCGACCGCAAACCCAGCCAAATCATACTCATTGTCAGCATACATGCCCGGCATCTCTGCTGTCTCTCCTCCGATCAAGGCGCAGCCAGCCTCGACGCAGCCGTCGGCCACCCCTTTGACGATGGCGGCGATTTTCTCCGGCACCGCCTTGCCGCAAGCAATATAATCAAGAAAAAAGAGCGGATCCGCCCCTTGCACCGCGATGTCGTTGACACACATCGCCACACAATCGATGCCGATCGTATCGTGCCGGTCAAGCAAAAACGCGAGCTTCAGTTTCGTTCCGACGCCATCCGTGCCGGACACAAGCACCGGATGGCGGTAGTTGAGCGCCGAAAGATCAAATAAGCCGCCAAACCCGCCGATCCCCCCTATCACTTCCGGACGCATCGTTTTTTGCACGTGCTCTTTCATCAGGGCGACGGACCGATAACCGGCCTCAATGTCGACCCCTGCTTGTTTGTATGCCTTTGCCACGTTCCTTTCCTCCTTTTCGTCTCCCATCGCTCCACGAGAAAGTTGGCGATGAAAGGAGACCATGACACCATAACGAAACCATCCTTTGAAGCGGCGCCTCCGCTCGGTGGCGCTTCTTTCCGAGAAAACGCGCTCACCTGTGCGACAGCCGCCGTTGTTCAGCGCGTCGTTTATTTCACCGTCAAGCAAGGACGGACCGCTTGGCCGAGGCGGGTTGGATATTGGCCAGTGAAACACGCCAAACATTGCCCGCGCTGCGGCGAAACGTCCGGACGCCCGATGGCCTCAAGCATTCCTTCCTGGCTGATAAAGGCGAGGGAGTCAGCGCCAATCAAGCGCCGAATCTCTTCAATCGTACGATTCGCCGCGATCAATTCTTCCTTTGACGACGTATCAATGCCGTAAAAGCAAGGATGGGTGATCGGCGGCGCGCTGATGCGCACGTGCACTTCGACTGCTCCCGCTTCGCGGAGCATCGAGACGATGCGCCGGCTCGTCGTTCCGCGCACGATCGAATCATCCACCATCACGACCCGCTTGCCGGCCACAACCCCGCGCACCGGCGACAGCTTCATTTTCACTCCTTGCTCGCGCAACGCCTGCGACGGCTGGATGAACGTCCGCCCGACATATCGGTTTTTAATCAAGCCCAATTCGTATGGAATGCCGCTCGCCTCAGCGTAACCGATGGCGACCGAAATGCTTGAGTCCGGCACGCCGGTGACGATGTCGGCCTCTGCCGGCGCTTCCAAGGCGAGCCGCTTTCCTAAGTTTTTTCGGGCCGTGTGGACATTGATGCCGTCGACATGGCTGTCCGGACGAGCGAAATAAATGTATTCCATGCTGCAAATCGACCGCGGCTGCTCCGGAGCAAACCGTTCCGAACGCACCCCTTCATGGCTGATGATGAGCAATTCCCCTGGCGACACTTCTCGCTCATATGTGGCGCCGATGACATCAAACGCGCACGTTTCCGACGCCACGACATACGCTGAACCGAGCCTGCCGATCGAAAGCGGCCGAAACCCGTGCGGATCCAGCGCCGCATACAGCGCCGTTTCCGTCAGCAACAAAAACGCAAACGCCCCTTCGATCTGACTGAGCGCCTCTTTCATTTGCTCGACAAACGTCGGCGCTTGGCTGCGGCGAATGAGATGGGCGAACACTTCCGTATCCGATGTCGTCTGAAAAATGCTTCCTTGCGCTTCAAGCGCAAGCTTCAGCTCGATGGCGTTCGTCAAGTTGCCGTTATGGGCGAGCGCCATCGCGCCGGTTTGCGAGCGGAATAAGAGCGGCTGAACGTTTTCATAGCCGCCCCCACCCGCCGTCGAATAGCGGACATGGCCGATCGCCGCCGACCCACAAAGCGCATCGAGCGTACCGCTTTGAAACACGTCCGTCACCAAGCCAAGCCCTTTATGGCCAGACAAGTTTCCGCCGCCCGCCACCACGATGCCAGCCCCTTCCTGCCCACGGTGCTGCAAGCTGTGAAGGCCGTAGTATGTGAGCCGGGCGGCGTCTTCATGCCCCCAAATGCCGAAAATGCCGCACTCCTCGTTCAATCCTTTGATTTCAGCAAGCATGGAATGGCCCCTTTCCAGACGTTTCGCATGTCGTCGACCGAAAGGCGGATGATCGTTTCCCCCTGCTCCCCGTTCACGGTGAATGTGCCGTCATCCGTCACTTCCCCGATCCGTTTCGCTTCTACAAGCTGCTCAAATGCTTCTTGATGTTCCTTTTTCACCGAAACCACAAAACGAGACTGCGTTTCGCTGAACAGTTCACTGATGAGATCACCGCGGATCGTCACCTTCGCGCCAAGCCCTGAAGCCCCCATGACACACTCGGCAAGCGCAACGGCTAAGCCCCCTTCAGCCACATCATGCGCGGACGCCACCACCCCCGCGCGGATCGCCGCAAGCAGCTGGCGCTGGCGGCTTGCTTCCACTTTCAAATCAATTTCCGGCGCTTTTCCGAAAATGCGGCCTTCTAGAAACTTTTGCAGCTCGCTGCCGCCAAACTCCGGCTTCGCCTCGCCGATCACGTAAATCAAGTCACCTGCTTGCTTAAACGATTGCGTCGTGATATGGGAAAGGTCTTCAATCAGGCCGACCATGCCGACAACCGGCGTCGGGTACACCGCCTCGCCGTTCGTTTCATTGTAAAGCGAGACGTTGCCGCTCACGACCGGCGTCTCAAGCGCCCGGCACGCTTCGCTCATCCCGTCGACCGCTTTTTCCAGCTGCCAGAAAATGTCCGGCTTTTCCGGGCTGCCGAAGTTGAGGCAGTCGGTAATGGCGAGCGGCTTCGCTCCGGAACAGACGACATTGCGCGCCGCCTCGGCGACCGCGATTTTCCCGCCCATCTCTGGATCCAAATACAAGTAGCGCGAGTTGCAATCCGTCGTCAACGCAAGCGCCTTGTTTGTACCGCGGATGCGCACGACGGCCGCGTCTGATCCTGGAGCGACAACCGTATTCGTCCGTACCATATAGTCGTACTGATCGTACACCCATTCTTTGCTGGCAATCGTCGGCTGGGCGAGCAGCGCGAGCAATGTTTGACTGTAATCTTCAATGTGCGGAATATACGGCGGCATCGCTTGAAACTCACGGTAATAAGCCGGCTCCGCAGACGGTTTATGATACACCGGTGCGTCTTTCGCCAAGGCATCGACCGGAATCTCGGCCGCCACCTCGCCGCGGAAAAACAGACGAAGCATTTTATCATCGGTTACTTTGCCGATCGCTTTCGCCTCGAGGCCATATTTCGCAAAAATCGCAGCGATTTCGTCTTCACGGCCTTGCTTGACGACAAGCAGCATCCGCTCCTGCGATTCGGACAACATCATTTCATACGGCGTCATGCCCGCCTCGCGCTGGGGAACAAGATCCAAATTCATTTCAATGCCAAAGCCGCCTTTGCTCGCCATCTCGGCCGACGAGCTCGTCAGTCCGGCGGCGCCCATATCTTGAATGCCGACTAACGCATCGGACTTGACTGCTTCAAGACACGCCTCAAGCAGCAGTTTTTCCATAAACGGGTCGCCGACTTGCACGGCCGGACGCTTCGCTTCCGACTGTTCGCTCAACTCTTCCGAAGCAAACGTCGCCCCGTGGATGCCGTCGCGGCCCGTTTTCGCCCCGACGTACATGACCGTGTTGCCGACCCCGGTCGCGATGCCGCGCTGAATGTCCTCATGGCGGATGATCCCAACGCACATGGCGTTGACCAATGGATTGCCTTCATACGCCGGATCGAACTGCACCTCGCCGCCGACGGTCGGGATGCCGACGCAGTTGCCATACCCTGCAATGCCGGCGACAACCTGTTCGAACAAATAGTTGACGCGCGGCGATGTCAATTCGCCAAATCGGAGCGAGTTAAGCAGCGCAATCGGCCGCGCTCCCATCGAAAAGACGTCGCGGATGATGCCGCCGACCCCCGTCGCTGCTCCTTGGTACGGCTCGATCGCCGACGGGTGATTATGGCTTTCGATTTTAAACGCTACCGCCAGCCCGTCGCCGATATCGACAATGCCGGCACCCTCGCCTGGCCCCTGCAATACGTGCGGACCATCGGTCGGGAATTTTTTCAGCACCGGCTTCGAGTTTTTGTAGCTGCAATGCTCCGACCACATGACGGCAAAAATGCCGGTTTCCGTATAGTTCGGCAGCCTCCCCAAAATCGCTTCAATGCGGGCAAACTCTTCATCGGTCAGCCCCATCTCGCGATACAGCTTTTGTTCTTTGATCACCGCCGCGCTCGGCTCAAGCAGTAACGACATGAGTCTCCCTCCAATAATTGACGATCGATCGGAATAGTTTCAATCCGTCCGCGCTGCCGAGCAAAGCGTCGACCGCCCGCTCCGGATGCGGCATCATGCCGAGCACGTTGCCGCGCTCGTTGACAATGCCGGCGATATCCGCCAAGCTGCCGTTCGGGTTTTCCCCATGGTAGCGGAAGACGATTTGCCGGTTTTCGACAAGGCGCTGGAGCGTTTGTTCGTCGCAATAATAATTCCCTTCACCATGGGCGATCGGAATGGTAATCACTTCGCCCTTGTCATAGGCAGAGGTAAACATCGTTTCATTGTTTTCCACGACAAGCTGCACCGGCCGGCAGATGAATTTCAATCCTTGATTGCGGCGCATCGCCCCAGGAAGCAAGCCGGCTTCAAGCAAAATTTGAAACCCGTTGCACACCCCAAGCACCGGTTTCCCGGCTTCCGCGGCTTGCTTCACGGCGGCCATCACTTTGGAAAAGCGGGCGATCGCCCCTGAGCGCAAGTAATCGCCGTACGAAAAGCCGCCCGGAAGCAAAATGGCGTCGAACCGATCGAGATTCTCTTCATCATGCCAAACGTATTCCACTTCTTCGCCGAGTTCATCGGCGACCGCATGGTACATATCGACATCGCAATTCGATCCCGGAAAGACAATGACGGCAAACTTCATCGGGCGACGGCCTCCTCGATTTCATAGCGGTAATCTTCGATGACCGGGTTGGACAACAATTTCTCGCACATTTCACGGACCATCTCATCAAGGTCGCGATCGCTTTTTTCGATCACCAGCTCCATAAACTTGCCGATTCGGACGTCTTTCACTTCCGTATACGATAAGCTGTGCAGCGCCCCCTTCACCGCTGTCCCTTGCGGATCCAACACACTTTCGCGCAACGTGACATACACTTTTACTTTATACATGCCGATTCTCCCCCTAACCGTTGGAAAATAACCTCGTACGCCTCGGTTAAACTGCCAAGATCACGGCGAAATACGTCCTTATCCAATTTCTCATTCGTCTCGGCGTCCCAAAGCCGGCACGTATCCGGCGACACCTCATCCGCTAAAAGGATCGCGCCGTCCGCCGTGCGGCCAAACTCAAGCTTAAAATCAATTAATCTCACTTTTCGCTCGGCAAAATGGGCGCGCAACACGTCGTTCACTTTCAGCGCTTCCCGTTTCAGCCAGACGATCTCCTCGCGGCTCGCGAGCTTCAAAATCGCAATGTGGTCTTCGACGAGCAGCGGGTCGCCAAGGTCATCGTTTTTGTAGTAAAACTCGACAAGCGGCGCCTCAAGCGGCGTTCCTTCCGCCAAGCCGAGACGTTTCGCCAAACTTCCGGCCACGACGTTGCGGACGACGACTTCCAGCGGGATGATCGTCACGCGTCGGACCAATTGTTCCGTTGGCGACAGCTTTTCAATAAAATGATTGGCAACGCCTGCTTCTTGCAATTTCGCAAACAGTAAACTGGAAATCTCGTTATTGAGCCGCCCTTTGCCGGCGATCGTCGCCTTTTTCTCGCCGTTAAACGCCGTGGCGCTGTCTTTGTACTCCACCCAAAGGACATCCGGTTCATCCGTCGCGTAAATTTTTTTCGCTTTCCCTTCATACAACAGCTGTTGTTTTGCCGGCATCATGCAAGCCTCCGTTATCCAGAAGATTGAAAATTTTTCGTGTAACCGGCCAGCATGAGGCCAGCCGGCTTCCACTTACTCTAATCCTAAGCGGGCAAAAATTGTATCGACGTGTTTCAAATGGTGGCGGTAATCAAAGCAATCGTCGAGCTCTTCTTTCGTCAACCGGCTCGTAATCCGCTCATCCGCCTCGAGAAGCGAGCGGAACGGAACTTGTCTCTCCCACGCTTCCATCGCTTTCGGTTGCACTAAATCGTACGCCTCCTCGCGCGTCATCCCTTTGTCAATCAAAGCGAGCAAGACGCGCTGCGAGTAAATGAGCCCGAATGTGCGCTCCATATTTTTCTTCATATTTTCCGGATACACCAACAAGTTTTTCACAATGTTAGCAAACCGGTTCAACATATAGTTCAACGCGATCGTCGCATCCGGCAAAATGATGCGCTCCGCTGACGAATGGGAAATGTCGCGCTCATGCCAAAGCGGCACATTTTCATACGCCGTCACCATATATCCGCGAATGACGCGCGCCATGCCGGTCATGTTTTCCGAACCGATCGGATTGCGCTTATGCGGCATCGCTGACGAACCTTTCTGCCCTTTGGCAAAAAACTCCTCGACTTCACGCACTTCGCTTTTTTGCAAGCCGCGAATTTCCACAGCAAATTTTTCAATCGATGTCGCAATGAGCGCGAGCGTCGCCATGTAGTAAGCGTGGCGGTCGCGCTGCAACGTTTGCGTCGAAATCGGCGCCGGCGTCAAGCCAAGTTTTTCACAAACATACTGTTCCACAAACGGATCCACATTGGCGTATGTGCCGACCGCTCCAGAAATTTTTCCCACTTCCACCATCTTTGCTGCTTGTTCAAACCGTTCCAAATTCCGCACCATCTCCGCATACCAAAGCGCCAGCTTCAGCCCGAACGTCGTCGGTTCGGCATGAACGCCGTGCGTACGTCCCATCATGACCGTGTATTTATGTTCGCGTGCTTTCTCTTTCAGCACTTGAATGAAGTTTTCCAAATCGCGCCGCAAAATGGCGTTCGCCTGTTTCAGCAAGTAACCTAACGCCGTATCGACGACATCGGTCGAGGTGAGGCCATAATGTACCCATTTTCGCTCTTCCCCAAGCGTCTCAGAAACAGCGCGGGTGAAGGCGACGACATCATGGCGCGTTTCTTCTTCGATTTCTTTAATGCGGTTGACGTCAAACGACGCGTTTTCACGCAGACGGCGGACATCTTCTTTTGGAATGACGCCAAGCTCGGCCCACGCCTCGCACGCGAGCAATTCCACTTCAAGCCATGCCTGAAAGCGATTTTCCTCGGTCCAAATCGCTCCCATTTCCGGTCTTGTGTAACGTTCAATCATCCTCGTTCCAGCCTCCGATCATGCCAAATTTGCCACGACTCGATTCGCGCCAGCGCTTCCTCAACATCATCCGCCAGTACAGTCACATGGCCCATTTTCCGCTTCGGCTTCGCTTCATGCTTGCCGTACAGATGGACGTAAACCGCACCGGCAAACGCATCAATTTGCCGAACGATCGGCTCGACATGTTCGCCGAAAATATTGACCATCACGGCCGGCTTTACCAATTCCGTCGACCCGAGCGGCCAGTTGCAGACGGCGCGGATGTGCTGGGCGAATTGGGACGTGGCACATGCATTGATTGTATAATGACCCGAGTTGTGCGGTCTAGGGGCCAATTCATTAATATAAATATCCCCGTCTCCTGTCAAAAACATTTCCACCGCCAACGTCCCGACGAGCGAAAATGATGCTGCCAACGTCTTGGCGTAAAGGACCGCCCGCTGCTCGATGTGTTGTGGAATCCGTGCTGGAACGATCGTTTGATGCAAAATGTTCTCGACATGAATGTTTTCCGCCACCGGAAAAACAGCCGTCTCCCCGTCGCCGTTGCGGGCGACAATGACCGACATTTCTTTCACAAACGGTACCCAACCTTCCAAAATGCATGGGCCAAGCCGAAGCAAATCAACCGCGTTGGCTACATTGCCTTCGCCGCGCAGCACATATTGCCCTTTGCCGTCGTAGCCGCCACGCCGCGTTTTCAAAACACACGGGAATCCGATCGCCTGGACGGCCTGTTCGAGCTCCTCCGCCCCATTCACTTCGACATAGGGCGCCACCGGCAAACCGGCAGCGACGATCGCCGCTTTCTCCAACGCCCGATCTTGCGTCACCGCAAGCAACCGGCTTCCTTGTGGGACATAGGCGTTTTCCACAAGCCACTCAAGCGCCCGCGCATCGATGTTTTCAAACTCGTACGTGATCACATCACTGATGCGCGCCAGTTCAGCTATCGCATCCAGATCGTGGTACGGCGCAGTGATTTCCACATCAGCCACTTGCCCGCACGGGGAATCAGGCGTTGGATCGAGAACGGCAATGCGAAAGCCCATCTCGCGCGCCGCCAAAGCCATCATCCGCCCGAGCTGGCCCCCGCCGATGATGCCGATCATCTGTCCCGGAACAATCCGCCGCTTAGCCAAGCTGATCACTGCTTTCCACAATTTGTTTTCGAATGGCTTCCCGTCGCGCTTTGAGCGCCTCCATATAGTGTGGCTCAAGAAGCCCAAGAATGGACGCAGCGAGCAATCCGGCATTGGTCGCCCCCGCCTTGCCGATCGCCACCGTCGCCACCGGCACCCCGCCTGGCATTTGCACAATCGACAATAACGAATCCAATCCGTTCAGCGCCTTGGATTGCACCGGCACTCCAATCACGGGCAGCGTCGTTTTCGCCGCGATCATTCCCGGCAAATGAGCTGCCCCGCCAGCTCCAGCAATGATCACACGGATGCCGCGCTCCTCGGCTGTCTCCGCATACTGAAACATCTCGTCCGGCGTCCGATGTGCCGATACGACTTTTTTCTCAAACGGAACACCCAATTCCTCTAAAATGGCACAAGCGTGCTTCATCGTTTCCCAATCCGAGTGACTTCCCATTACCACTCCGACGAGCGGGTTCATATCGTTTCACTCCTTTTGCTAGCACAACAAAACCCAGAATATGCGTTCCCATCCATAAACGAGGGAAAGCATCGTTCTGGGCTTTGACAGTTGCTGATCGAAAAAAAGCCAAAACCGATCCTTTCCCTCATAGTCCAATAATTTACGGTTATTGGGTAGAAACTTTTGGGCCATATTCCCAAAATTATATGAGGGATCTTCTCATATACGTATGAAGTTACTTTTATAGTAACAGGTGTTTTTGAGAGGTGTCAAGGAAAAAATCGAACATTCGACATATTAACAAAGCGAATGTTCGTGTTTTTGCAATCACCAAATGAAGATAACGGCATATGATGAAGGAGCAGAGGAGGGAGACGTTATGGCCAACGAAAACCCATTTATGCCGTTTGCCGATTGGACAAAACATTGGCAACAATTTTTCCAAAATGATTTTTGGGGAAACATCCAGCCGTTGTTGCCGTCATCAAACAAACCGTCATCCGGCATGAACATCTACAAAAAAGACAACGAGCTGCTCGTTGTCATCAGCCTCCCAGGGCTCGAAAAAATCGAAGATGCAGAAGTGTATGTATCATATAAAACGTTGGAAGTGAAGGCAGCCATTAATCTCAACTTTAAAGGGTTTGAGCTGGTGGAAGAAGGCATTTTCCAAGGCCCATTTCAAAAAACAATCCCACTGCCGTTCGCCGTCAAAGAGGACCGCATCGAAGCAACATACCATAACGGCCTGTTGTTCATCCACCTGCATCGACTCATCCCTGACGAGCCGAAAAAGAAAATTGTCATCAAAAAAAGCGAATAATCTCCCCCACGAGTCCACAAAAGGAGATACCTGCCTTTCCGAAAAAAATAAAAAAAGAGGGTGTCCCAAGCCGTACAGGACACCCTTACACGAGTTTCCGTTTCCTATCGCTTTTATGAAAAAAGGGGGTCTAGGAAACGATGATCACGCTTTAATTTTGGGGGAGAGGATTGAAAATGGCGTCATTAAAAATGACTTAATGACAATAGGCAAAAAAATGAGAGAACCGTATAGCTCCCTCATTTTTGCCTGCCTAGCAGCGACCTACTCTTGCAGGGGCGCTGGCCCCAACTACCATCGGCGCTGGAGGGCTTAACTTCCGTGTTCGGGATGGGAACGGGTGTTTCCCCTCCGCCATAGCCACTAGGCAAGCATTTGGATTATGACATCATTTATTATACTCGAAAAATAAACAATGTCAAGAAGGAAGTTCATTCCTTCAAAACTAGATAACCGTCGGAAGAAGCCGCTCGCCTGCGCTTTTCTATTGTCCAGTTCCAGCGCCTAGCTCTCTTCTGCCAAATAACCTTCCCCCTCGGGGCGCGAGCGCCCCTGCGGGTGAAGAACATTTGGCTTCGAGAGCGAAACGCGGC
>NZ_SDLA01000015.1:0-68204 GCF_013096845.1 Geobacillus sp. BMUD | reverse complement strand
TTTGTTAGCGGTGTGCTGGCAGCGTGTGAATTCTTTGAGGACGCGCTTGAGGAGATGTGGGAAGAAAAGAAGGCGGAGTGATCCGCCTTTTTATGTATTCATTTCCTGTGGTATGCGGGGCAGGAAAGACGGAGATTCTCTTTCCCGCTATCGCTGCGGCGCTTGAGAACGGCGAACGCGTTTGCCTCGCCACGCCGCGGACCGATGTTGTCCGCGAACTGGCTCCCCGCTTTCGCCAAGCGTTCCCGCGCGTTCCGCTCGCCGTTTGGCATGGAGGAAGCGAAGAGCGCGGACGGATCGCTTCCTTGGTCCTCTCAACCACCCACCAGTTGCTTCGGGCTTACCGCGTTTTTGACGTCATGATCGTGGATGAAGTTGATGCCTTTCCATATTCTGCTGAGCCGATGCTCGAATACGCCGTCAGTCAAGCGCGGAAAGAACAGTCGAGCCTCATTTATCTGACCGCCACCCCATCGCGTGCTTGGCAGCTTGACATTCGGCGCGGGAGGCGGAATGCCGCCGTCATCCCCGCCCGCTACCACGGCCGTCCGCTTCCCGTCCCCGCGTTCGAATGGTGCGGCAATTGGCGCAAGCGGTTAGAGCGCGGCCGCTTGCCCCAGAACGTCCTTGCGTGGGTGCTCCGTCGTTTGGAGCAGGGAAAACAAGCGTTTTTATTTGTTCCTCATATCGATGAGCTTGAAGCTGTCACTCGCCTCTTGCAGCGCGTCAATCCCTACATCGTCGGTGTTCATGCCGAAGCCCCAGACAGAGCCGAGCACGTTCAGGCATTTCGCGATGGACTCGTGCCGCTGTTGGTGACAACGACGATCCTTGAACGGGGAGTGACGGTGCCGAACATCGATGTTGCCGTTCTCGGCGCCGAAGACCGCATCTTCACGGAAAGCGCCCTCGTGCAAATCGCCGGCCGCGTGGGCCGTCACGCCGCGTTTCCGGATGGCGATGTCCGCTTTTTCCATCACGGAAAAACGAATGCCATGGTACGGGCGCGCCGCCATATCCTCCGCATGAATGAAGAAGCGAAGAAACGGGGGCTGTTGCGCCGATGAACTGCCTTCTTTGCCATTCCTCGTATAACCCGATTGCGAGCTGGCGTCAACTTCTTTTCCTCGAAGACCTTGACGTCCTTTGCCCGCGCTGTCGCGGGTCGTTCAAACTCATTGACGGCCGCCTTTGCGAGATGTGCGGCCGCCCGCTTGAGGAAGCCAAGCCATCGCTGTGTGCCGATTGCCTCCGGTGGCAGGAAGATGAACAGTGGGGGAGGGTGCTCGTGAAAAACCGGTCTGTGTATATATACAACGACTGGATGAAAGAAGTCGTCGCCTTATGGAAATTCCGCGGCGACTATGCCATCGTCGCTGCGTTTCACCGTCCGTTTTCCCAAGCATTTCGCCGACATTTCGGCCGCGATTGGCACATCGTCCCGATCCCGTTGAGCCCCGAACGGCTGCATGAGCGCGGCTTCAACCAAGCCGAAGCGCTCGCCCGCCTGCTTCCGTCCCCGTTCTTTCCTTGGCTGGCCCGCAAACACTCTGAAAAACAATCGAAAAAATCGCGCCGCGAGAGGCTCGAGACGGACAATCCGTTTTTTCTCTCCGGACATGCGCCGATCAATGGGAAGCGAATCGTCCTCATCGATGACATTTACACGACGGGCATCACCGTCCGTCATGCGGCCCGTGTGCTGCTGGAGGCGGGGGCGGCTGAGGTGGGAGCGTTGACGCTCATTCGCGCGTAACAGTGTAAACATTGGAAGCCTACGTGCCGATATAAACAGTAGGAGAACAAAGAGCGAGGAAAGAATGATGATGCGTATCCATCACGATCAACGATCCAATGAGATCACCGCACCGGCTGTTTCATTGCAGCCGGGGAGCGTGCAGATGGCGGTAATGAAAGAAAGGTTCAACGATCAAGAGGCCGTGGTCGCCATCGGCCAACAGGATGTCCGCGTCCGCTTTGTGGATGGCGTGCCGAGCGACCGTTCGTTTATGGTGCGGCTTGTGAAGCAAGAAGGTGGGACGTGGGTGGCGCAAGCGGTGCCACTATCGTCTATAGGGCGGTTTCCGCCATCTTCGTTGGACGATGGAATCGATCTATGGCTGTCAGCCCGTGGCATCCGCCTGACCGAAAAGGAAAAGGAAGCCGTTCGTCGCTTTTGGGAGACGGAAGGCGGCTCGATCAAGCAAAAACAAGAAACGGTCGCTGCTTTGACGGCGAAACAGCTCGAGGTGACCGAGACACATTTGCGCCTAGCGCATGAAGCGCTCCACGGCCCGCCACTCGGAGACCTGTTGGCGCCGTTGCTGACAAAAACAGAGGAACCGGAAGAAACCCATGAAGCAAAAGCAGCGCCTGTTCGTGAACAGACGGAGCGATTGGAAGGTTCGCGCGCCTATGCGGCTGCATCGGAGCTGGTTCTTCCGCCGGCAGAGGCTCGGACGTTTGTCATGACGGCAGTGACAGAAAAAATGAGGCAATTGGTCCACGATTTTCGCGTTTGGCAGCGTGATATGGCCCGTCAGCTTGAACAATTTGCGCATGCTGCTGCCCAGCAGGCGACAGAGCGGGCCGTGCCGCTTGTCGAGTCGCTCATTCATTCGCTTGACCGGATGTTGCTAAACGGGGACTGGCTGTTGTTTACCGATATGAAAACGGAAACGAAGCTGCTGGAGGCGGGTGCGAAGTTGGCAGAGGCGAAACGCGGCCTTGCGGAAGGAAAGATGGACGAAGCCGCCAAGACGGTGCGTGAAGTGAAAGCGTTGTTGGAGTCGCTCCGCTTTCAGCCGTCCGAGCAAAAGGTGATGCGCTTTTTCCTCGAATCAGACGAGCGGCAAGGCACGAAGCCGCACGAGCAGCTGTCGCGCATACTGAAACACGCGTCCCAAGCGGCTCGTGACAACGCATTATCGGCGAGAGGCGTCGTTGAATCGCTGCGCCGCCTCGGCTTTTTCCATGAACAAGAGACTGCCCGTGCGCTCTTGAGCGGGGAGCGGTTACAGCCGGTCGAGAATTTGAAGGCAATGCTGCTGTCATGGGTTGAGGAAGGAACCGCTCCCGCGCAGGCCGAACGGGTGCTCATGAATCTTACCGGCCAACAGCTGCTCAACAAATTTACTGTTGACAGCCACACCCAAACCATGTTGTACCAGTGGCCGCTCTCGCTTCATGGTGAGATGGCGACCGTGCATGTGCACGTCAACGCTCGCAGCGGTGGCGGCCAACTTGATTGGCAAAACTGCCGCCTCTACTTTTTGTTGGACACGAATCAAGGCAAAGTGGGGATTTCTTTGCAGGCGATCGAACGGCAGCTGTCCGTAACGGTGGAAACAGAATACGAGCGGTTGGCGGCGGTGTTGCAGTCATACGCGGCGACAGTCAAAGATCATTTGGAACAGATCGGTTATCGGGTGCAACGCCTCATTTTCCAACCGATGGACACCCAAGACGAGGAGCGGGCGGCGACAGACAGAGTGAAGACGGAAAACGAAACGAGCCAGTGGGAGTGGACGATATGAACAGACACCGTTACGCCCCTGCTTTTACATCATATGAGCAACATCTTGGCCGACAGCCGCGGCAGCTCGCTGATGAGGTGGCCGACAAGGCGGAGCGGGCGGGCATTCCGCTGCCCCATGACCGGGAGTTGCTGAGACAGCTGGCCGATCCGGTGCTGCGCGTCCCGCCGCAGCTTTACGCGGTGATCGGGGAAGTTTTACAATGGATTCAGAAGCTTGATGAACAAGACGGTAGGAGCGAAGGAGATGGAGATCAATAAGATTGCCAACACCCCATCGGTTCCAATCGGCAAAAAAGCGGCGGCTTCTTTTTCGCCATCCGTGTCATTTGCCGAGCTGACCGCCAAGGAGCAGGAAAAGCTGCGAAACGAGCGGCTGAGGCAGTTGGCGGATGAAATCGAACAGCAAGGAAAAAAACTGGCCAAGTCGCGGACGGTTGACGATTTACGGCGGTATAAACAGCTCGTCAGACAATTGCTCGATGAAGCGGTGAACCATGGCTTGAAACTGACGGAGCAGTATGGGTTCCATTGGAGCGGCCGTTCTCGCGTCTATCAGATCGTCAAAACGATCGACCAAAAGCTGCTTGACGTCACCAACGCGGTGCTCGAGCAAGAACGGCCGAGGATGGATTTGCTGCAGAGGTTGGGGGAAATTCAAGGGTTGATCGTCAATTTGTATACGTAATGGGCACATGTGGGGGGAGAAGAATGGATTTAGAAAATTGTCCGGTTTGCGGCCGTCTGTTTGTCCGCTCGCCGTTTCGCGATATTTGCCCGTCTTGTCATGAAGAAGAAGAACGGCAATTTCAAACCGTGGTCCAATTTTTGCGGCGCCGGGAAAACCGGCTGGCAACGATGGAGCAAATTGTCGAGGCGACAGGCGTGCCTGAAACGTTGTTGGTCAAATTCATCAAAAGCGGCCGATTAACGTTGGCGCAGCTGCCGAACTTAGGATATCCGTGCGACCGTTGCGGTAAGCTGATCCGCGAAGGCAGAATGTGCGCCGACTGTTCAAAAGATTTGCAAAGGCAGCTGGAAATGGTGAAAAAAGAAGAAGAACAGAAGAAAAAACAAGTGTTTCGCACGTATTACACCGACAAAGAACGAAATGGCCGCTAAACAAATGAATGGATTGACCGATAATAGTAGTAAGACAACAACGTGCGGAACGGATAGGAGGAATCGCAGTGAGAATCGATCACCGGTTTTTGATTGGCGTTCATCCTTACCGTCAGTACTCGGGCACCTTACAAGGAAAAACAGGGCAACCCGGGCGGCGGGATCGCGTCGAAATTTCTGAGGAGGCAAAAGAGCTGCAGCAACGCTCCACTTGGGCTGCCGAGCGGGAAGAGAAAGTGCGCCGGTTGAAGGAGCAAATCGACAACGGAACGTATGAGATCGATGCCCGCGCCATTGCGGAGAAACTATACAAGTTCTATAAGGGCGATGGCCAATGAACACAAGGATAGAAAATCAGCGAACCGATGATGAACAGCGTGCGCCAGCGCTGCAGCTGATGGCGATCCTTGACCGGCACTTGGTGCTGCACCGGCATTTGCTTCAATTGGCCTATCAAAAAACGGACGTATTAAAACGAGGCGATACGGACGGATTAATGCAGCTGATCCAAAAAGAACAAACGGCGATTGCCGCCATCCAGCAGCTCGAGCGCGAGCGGGCACAGCTCGTTGCCGCATGGTCTGACGATGAGAATCCGCCATCATTAGCCGATTGCCTGCCGAAAATAGGCGGGGAGGAGCGGCAAAAAGTCGAACGGTTGGCAGACGAGCTCCTTGCCGTCATCCGCGAACTTCAAGCGGCCAACGAGCTGAACGGGCAGCTCATCCGCCAGTCGCTGCAATGGGTGACGCTTATGCTCGACCAGTGGCTGCCGCAGCCGCCCAACGTGACCTATACGGCGCCAAATCAGAACGCTGCCGCGCACGAGCGCGCGCGTTCGCTCTTTGATTCGAAAGTGTAGCAACGATCCGACGGGCGGCCAAAAGGAAAGCGACTGGAGCCGCTAAACAGAACCATCGCAAGTATTGGAAGGGAAAAGGAGGAGCACGATGGGATCAACATTTCACGGGCTGGAAGTCGCCAAGCGCGGCATGGCCGTGCAGCAAATGGCACTGTACACGACCGGCCATAACATTGCCAACGCCAACACGCCCGGCTATTCACGCCAGCGCGTCAACTTTGTCCAAAGCGAGCCGTACCCTCCAGCGTCCATGAACCGCCCGCAAATTCCGGGACAGATGGGGACGGGGGTCGAAGCGGGGTCGATTGAGCGGGTGCGCGACCGCTTTTTTGACTGGCAATACCGCGGCGAGAACAACAAGCTCGGCTATTGGCAAGCCCAAGCCGATGCGTTAAAAAAAATGGAGGACATTATGAACGAACCGTCCGACAGCGGTTTGTCGAAAACCATGGATCAATTTTGGCAGGCGCTCCAAGATTTAAGTGCAAACCCGGAAAACACAGGGGCCCGCTCGGTCGTGCGCCAGCGCGGACTGGCAGTGGTCGAGACGTTTCATTATTTGGCCGATTCGTTGACGTCGATTCAAAACGATCTCGCCAATGAAATTCAAGTGACCGTCAAATCGATCAACTCGATCGCGGAACAGCTGTATAAAATCAACCAACAAATTGCCGAAGTCGAACCGCACGGCTACTTGCCGAACGATTTGTATGATGAGCGCGACCGACTGCTCGATGAACTGTCCGCGCTCGTCAAAATCGAAGTCGAGCCGCGGCCAAGCGGAGGCAAAGCGCTGAACATAGCGGAAGGTGCTTATGATGTTTATATTTTGGATGGCAACGGCCAGCGCCAGCTGTTGGTGAATGGCACCCAAGGATATCGGACGCTGTCCGTATCGCCGAGCGCTAGCGCTGCCCCGGAGACGCCAACCGGCCCGCTTACCGGACTGTCGCTTGGAGGATCTTCCATCCCGTTTGTCGCCTCCGGCAAGTTGAAAGGGTTGATCGAGGCCTACGGATATGATGACGGAAGCGGTGTCAAAGGCATTTATCCCGATATGTTGAAAAAGCTCGATACCCTCGCGTATTCGTTCGCCAAGCGGTTTAACGAAGTGCACCAAACGGGGTATACGCTAAGCCCGAGCAACCCGGGAGGATTGTTTTTCACGGATTTGACGCAAGTGGATGGGGCAGCGAAAGCGATCCAATTGTCATCCAATATCGATGATTTAAACAACATCGCCGCTTCATCGGCGCCGAACGAACCGGGGAACGGCTTCAACGCCATTCGTCTCGCCAATGTCAAAAACAGCAATTTTGCCAACTTGCAAGATCCGGCACCATCGGTCTCGTATCCAATCACGGCAGGCACGCTGCAGGCGTATTACGAAAGCATGATCGGTCAGCTGGCGGTCGATGCCCAACAGGCGAACCGCCTCGTCAACAACTCCGAAGTGCTCCGCCAGTCGGTGGAGGAACGGCGCCAGTCCGTCAGCGGGGTGTCGCTCGATGAGGAAATGACGAACATGATTCGGTTTCAGCACGCCTACAACGCGGCGGCGCGCACGATTACGACGATCGATGAGATGCTCGATAAAATCATTAACGGCATGGGAATTGTCGGAAGGTAGGTGAATGACGATGCGTGTCACGCAATCCATGCTGACGCAAAATATGTTGCGTAACTTGAGCCAAAGCTACGAGCGACTCGGCAAAATTCAAGACCAGCTGTCAACCGGCAAAAAAATCACCCGTCCGTCCGATGACCCGGTCGTGGCCATTAAAGGAATGGCCTACCGGACGAACTTAACCGAGGTCGAGCAGTTTAAACGCAATTTCTCCGAAGCCCATAACTGGATCGATGCGTCCGACTCGGCGCTCAACGAAGCGACGCAAGTGCTCCAGCGCATTCGCGAGCTCGTTGTCCAAGCCAGCAACGATACGTATGAACAATCACAGCGCGCGCATATCGCAAAAGAGATCGATGAGCTAAAAGACCATTTGGTTTCCATTGCCAACACGCAAATCGCGGGCAAATACATTTTTAACGGCACGGACACCCTTCATCCGCCGGTCAATTTGGACGATCCCGTGAACAAAGTGTCGACGAACACAGAACAAGTGAAAATCGAGCTGTTAAAAGGCATCGAGCTACCGGTTAACGTCAATCCGACGCGCGTCTTTACGTACAGCGCGACTCCGGGACAAGGGCTGTTCAGCGATTTAGAAGCGCTTGTGAATGACCTGGAAGCCGGCAAGAGCGGCCAAGAGCTGAACGTTTATTTATCGTATATGGACAAACACATTGACAACGTCTTGGCCGAGCGGGCCGAGCTTGGCGCGCGAAACAACCGCCTTGAGCTGATGGAGGCGCGCGTCGATGAACAGGAAGTCATCGCCCAACAAATTTTATCCAACAACGAAGACGCTGATATCGAACGGGTCATCACTGATTTAAAAACACAGGAAAGCGTGCACCGCGCCGCCCTCGGCGTCGGCGCCCGCATCATCCAGCCGACGCTGCTCGACTTTTTGCGCTAAGCGGGTAAGGGGGAAATGACGATGCAGCTGCCGCAAATCCGCCTGCAGTCAACGATGGCGAAAATCGCCATCGAAACCGTTCCGGCGAAACTGAAAATCCAACAGCCGCCTGCCGAGTTGGAAATCGAGCAGCCCCCGGCCCGACTCACGATCCGTACGACGCCGTCCAAGCTGACGATTGACCAGACAAAAGCGTGGGAAGACATGAATTTGGAACATATCTTTCGCCGCATCGAAAAGTTTGCCGAACAAGGATACAGCGATTGGCTGGACGGACTGGCCCGCGTCTCTCGCCAAGGGGACGAGCTCATGCGCATCGAGGACGGCGGCAACCCGATCGCCGAGCAGGCGAAAGAAAACAGCGAATCGCCGATGTACGAATTCAACATCGGCTGGGTGCCATCCCCGTTCAGCGTTCGCATATCCTATACCCCGGCGGATGTGGATATTCGCTTTGAGACACACAAACCAATCATCCGCGCCCGCACGCGTTCGCCGATCATTCGCTACACGCCGGGCGAGGTGGCGATTCGCCTCGCCCAGCGCCCATCGCTGGACATTGATTTTGCCCATTTGCGCTTCGTCGGCGTCCATTTTGATATGTTGATTTGAAAAGGTGTGAAAACATGAAGGTACGGACAAAATATCATGGTGAGATTGACATCGCTGAACAGGACATCGTCCGCTTTCCTCACGGTTTGCCCGGATTCGCAAACGAGAAGCGGTTCGTTCTTCTCCCGCTCGCCGACACGCCGTTTGTCATCTTGCAGTCGGTCGAGACGCCCGCGCTCGGGTTTGTGTTGATCGAGCCGTTTTCCTACTTTCCATCGTATGAGTTTGAACTCGACGAGGCAACGGTGGAACAGCTTGAGATCGAAAGCGAACGCGACGTCGCGGTATATGTCATCCTTACCGTCGCCGACCCGTTTCACGAGACGACGGCGAACTTGCAGGCGCCTGTCGTCATCAACGTTCGCCAACGAACCGGCAAGCAAGTGATCTTAACGAACACCGCGTACAAAACGAAACATCGCCTCTTCCCGGATAAAGTGGCGACATAAAGGGGGCGGCCCGATGCTTGTCTTAACGCGCAAATTGAAAGAAGCAATCCAAATCGGCGATGATATCGAAATCACCGTCCTCGCCATTCAAGGCGATCAAGTGAAACTTGGCATCAACGCGCCCAAGCACATCGACATTCATCGCAAAGAAGTGTATCTCGCCATCCAAGCGGAAAACAGCGCCGCCTCCGAAGCACCGGAAGCGTCGCTCGCCGCATTGACCGCCAAACTGAAACAATGGAAACAACCATAACCCGAAGCGCCCAAACGGCGCTTTTTTTCGTCCCGATGAAAAAATTTTTTCTCGTTCCCTATTAAACTTCCAAAAAACGCGCCGATATAAAAAGTGAGCGCGACATACGGCGAAAGGCGGCCGACTTTCGCCCCATGCCAGCGCGTTCCACAAGGACGTGGAAAAACATCATTCAAGGAGGAAGAGAACATGCGAATCAACCACAACATCGCGGCGTTGAACACGTATCGCCAACTGACGATCGGTCAAGGCGCCGCAGCGAAAAACATGGAAAAACTGTCTTCCGGTCTGCGCATCAACCGCGCGGGCGACGACGCAGCAGGTCTGGCCATCTCCGAAAAAATGCGCGGGCAAATTCGCGGGTTGGAGATGGCTTCGAAAAACTCCCAAGATGCGATCAGCCTCATCCAAACGGCAGAGGGGGCGTTGAACGAAACGCACTCGATCCTGCAACGGATGCGGGAGCTGGCGGTTCAAGCGGCGAATGATACGAACACTACTACTGACCGTCAACGATTACAAGAAGAAGTCGATCAATTAGCTAATGAAATTACTCGTATTTCTAACACCACAGAATTTAACACAATGAAGCTGTTAGATGGCTCAAAAGATAGTACTTCGAGTGTGACCGGTGCTGCAGATTTGACATTCCAAATTGGGGCTAATCAAGGTCAAACTATCACATTATCTATCAAGGCGATGGATGCCGTTACTTTAGGTGTTGCAAGTGGAACTGCTGCTACCAATGGTGGGGATGCTACTGTAACGTCAGGGATTGATATATCGAGCAGCGCGGCGGCTGCTACGGCTGCAATTACAACTATCCAAAATGCAATTGATACTGTATCAGCCGAACGTTCGAAGTTAGGTGCATACACGAATCGTCTCGAACACACGATCAACAACTTAGGCACTTCGGCGGAAAACTTAACCGCGGCGGAATCCCGCATCCGCGACGTTGATTATGCCTTAGCCGCTTAGCGGCGACAGGCACAGTCGTCCTAGCTGGAAACGGCTAGGATCATCACCGGGTGAATTGCTGGGAAGCCCTGAGAGCCTTTGGCGCCACAACGGAGCCGGAAACGGCAGACGTGACGGCGGAAAAAGCCGAAGGATTGGGCAATCAGCAGCCAAGCTCCTGTCCCGAAAGGGTGGAGAAGGTTCAACGACTAGGGCATACCGCCTACGGCTCGTGCTATGGCGATGAAGCCCGTAGGGTGAAGAGGATTTCCATCGTCCTCGCTCATCCGAAGCGCCCGGCCCCTAACAGGTGAAGCTGAGGGTGAAGATGTAGTCTTGTCCCGCACCGAAAGGGCGGGTGGCACGATGGCCAAAGAAATGATGGAATTCACGAAAAACAACATCTTGGCGCAAGCAGCGCAAGCGATGTTGGCTCAATCAAACCAACTGCCGCAAGCGGTGTTGCAGCTGCTTCGGTAGGCTGGTTTGGCGGGCGTCTTAGCTGGAAACGGCTAAGAGGATGACTGGGTGAATTGCTGGGAAGCCCTGAGAGCCTTTGGCGCCACAACGGAGCTGGAAACGGCAGACGTGAGGGCGGAAAAAGCCGAAGGATTGGGCAATCAGCAGCCAAGCTCCTGTCCCGAAAGGGTGGAGAAGGTTCAACGACTAGGGCATACCACCTACGGCGAGTGCTATGGTGATGAAGCCCGTAGGGGAGGCTGATGCCGACCCGAAGCGCCCAGCCCCTAACAGGTGAAGCTGAGGGTGAAGAGGTAGTCTACACAACGGTCGAAAGACGTTGAGGCATGGCAAGCCAACCAACAACCGCAAGGGGTATTGCAATTGCTTCGTTAATCATAGGACAAGAGACCTTAGGGTGGCCTAAGGTCTCTCTTGTTTATTGAGGTGTTCCACGGCGCATAAATACACGACTTCGCTTACTGTTAAGCCCGCACGCTGCCTGCAGTCATGGATAGATCGAAGGTGTTCCTCGGTCAATGTGATTTGATACGGTGTGGCTGTGGCTTTGTTTATTTTCAATGCGGAAAGATTTTCTATAAACCATGTTCTATAAAGGGCCGTGTCTTGCAGCTTGTTGTATATGATTGGAAGTTGCTTTAACATGTGGTGAATCTCTTGAGTTGGTCGGGAAATGTGGATACTGCTTGGCAAGTAAATCGTTGTTCGTTTCTTCTTCGGGCCTTGCCTTGGGAGGGAAGGAATCGTAATTTTCCGGCTCATGCTTTCATGTACGAACGGTTCGATTAAACGGATGAAGTAAATGATTTGCGGTTTGTCGTAAAGGACGAGCCTGTTATACTTGTCCAATTTGAATGTCAATCCGTATCGTTTTTTGATCAATTTTATCAATGTCTCGTTCTCGGTTGTTGTAAAGCCATCAGTGGATAAAATGATTTTTTTGATCTGGTTGTTTTCCATTTTCAAATGGCCATCGTCTTGGTACCACCATGCGAGACAAAGGGGAGTAAATGACAAAGACAAAAATTCAAAAGGGATCATTTTTCGGTTGTGTGGATACCATAACGTCTTCAGCTGCTGGACGATTTCGCATTTGCGCGACTGGGTGTAATAATGCTCTGTAAATCCATTTTTTGTGCGTGGGTCTAACACTTTACGATATTTTGGTTTTGAGAGAGGAAGATAGTTGCTCAGTTGTTTATAGCAATGAAAAAACCAAGATTGGTCGTGAATGGAATGGGAAAAGCGAAACCGCGGGCTGCGAGTCTTTTCGATACTAATGTTGCCGTCTCCAAGCAATTTTCCGTTGATCATACTTAATGCTTGTACGGGGAGTTGGCGAAGCATTTTATTTCTCCTTCCAAACGGAACATTTGTTCTATATTTTATTATAAATGGAGTTGTTGGTCAAGCTCAATGCGCTTAGCGAAGCGATTTTAGTTGCTTCAAGATTATACACCAATCCCTAACCAAAATGAAATTCCCCTTCCCCCCTTTACATCTCCTGCTTCCCATCCGATATAAACGATAGAAAGCGTCCAAAACTAAAGGAGCGGATCGTATGACGATTGAACGGTTGTCTTCTTCGTTTCCTTCGTATGAACCGATGCGAAATGACCAAGCGAAGGCGAGCGCTGGGGTGGCGGCGGTGCGGCCGCCGGAACGGGAAGAGTCTGCTTCTTCTCCTGCGCGGCTGTTTTCGCACGATGAGTTGGAGAATGTGGTCAATGGACTGAATGAGTTGTTGCAGCCGAGTCATACATCAATTCGGTTTGAGCTGCATAAGGAGCTGAATGAGTACTACGTGCAAGTGGTCGATGAAAAGACGCATGAGGTGATCCGCGAAATTCCGCCGAAAAAGCTGCTGGATATGTATGCAGCGATGATGGAGTTTGTCGGATTGTTGGTGGATCGAAAAATTTAACGGTGGTGAAGACAGATGGCAGGGAATTTGCGCATTAGCGGTTTGGCGAGCGGGATGGATATTGATCAAATCGTCAAAGATTTGATGAAAGCAGAGCGGATGCCGCTGGATAAGCTCCAGCAAAAAAAGCAGCTGCTCGAGTGGCAGCGCGATGATTACCGGGCGATGAACACGCTGTTGCAAGGGCTGGATGATTACTTGTTTTCGAACATCACTCTCCAAAGCAGCATGCTCAAAAAAACGGTCTCAAGCTCGAATGAGGCGGCCGTAACGGCGACCGCGAGCTCCAGCGCGGCGAATGTGGCGACGACGATTCAGGTCGATCGGGTGGCCACCTCGGCCGTCTGGCTGTCCGATGAAGCGGTAAGGGTGGACAAGGCGAGTTTTTCCGTTGCCGCTGATACGACGTTGACGATCAATGTGACGAACGGGGATGGGAGCACGAAGCAGGCGACGATCACGGTGAAACAAGGAACGACGCTGGACGGGTTGATCGCCCAGCTCAACAACAATGCCGATCTTGGCGTCAGCGCGTTTTACGATGAAAAAACCGGGCGGATTTCGATCATGAAAAAAGAGACGGGGGCGCAGGCGAGCTTGGTGCTCGCTGATCAGACGACGGCTGACTTTTTCGCGCAAAAGCTTGGGTTTACGGGAGCCGCGGCAGGGCAGGATTTGACAGGAAAAACAGCGGGGCAAGACGCGCAAGTGACGTTGAACGGCTTGACGACGACCCGTTCGTCGAACACGTTTACGATTAATGGCGTGACGTATACCGTGAAGGGAACGGGGACGGCGACGGTGTCGGTTTCGACCGATGTCGACGCGATGGTGAACGTGATAAAAGGGTTTGTCGATAAATACAATGAAGTGATCGCCAAAATCAACGCCGAGTTGAAAGAAGAGCGCTACCGCGATTATCCGCCGCTCACCGATGAGCAAAAAGAAGCGATGACGGAAAAACAAGTGGAGCTGTGGGAAGAAAAAGCACGGAGCGGCATGCTTCGCGGCGATTCGATTTTGTCGAGCGCCCTCAGCCAAATGCGGATGGATTTGTATACGAAAGTCGAAGGAACGAACATCCCGAGCGGGTTTTCGCAGTTGGCGCAGCTTGGCATCACGACGTCGTCGAACTACCTCGATGGCGGGAAATTGATCATTGACGAGACGAAGCTGCGGGAGAAGATTAAAGAAAACCCGGAAGCGGTGTACCAGCTGTTTAATCAGGATAGCACGAATCAAGCGGAAAAAGGCCTTGCCCGCCGTTTGCGCGATACGATCAAGGCGACGATCGGAAAGATTGAGCAGAAGGCGGGGAAGACGATTTGGACGAACCAGCAGTTTGCGATCGGACGCGACTTGATTCAAATTAATGACCAGATTGACCGTTTTCAAGACCGCTTGAAACAAATTGAAGACCGCTACTATCGCCAATTCACCGCGATGGAAGAGGCGATTCAGCGCGCCAATCAGCAAAGCATGTATTTGATGAACGCCTTTGGCGGCGGCATGCAAAGGTAACGGATCGGCGGATGAAGGCTAAGGCCGCCATCGCGGCGACAGTGAGTCAAGAGGCGAACCCGCTCACGAGCGGCAACGAATAAAGGACGTTCGGCGCTGTAAGCGGTGAACGGGGTCGACGCGGCCCGTTGCGCTGAATAAGCTGCTGGCTTTGCGATGGGGTGAACATCATAGAAGAGGAGTGATCGGGATGGCAACGAACAATCCGTATCAACACTACCAAACGAACGCCGTGCAGACGGCGTCGCCTGGCGAGCTGACGCTCATGCTGTATAACGGCTGCTTGAAGTTTATCAAGCTCGCGCGCCAGGCGATAGAAGCGGGCGATGTGGCGGCGCGCAACGAGAACTTGATTAAAGCGCAAAAGATTATTTTGGAATTGATGGCGACGCTGAAAATGGAATATGACGTCGCCAAATCGATGATGACGATGTATGACTACATCTACCGCCGCCTGGTCGAGGCGAATGTGAAGCACGATGCGGCGATTTTGGATGAAGTGGAAGGGTATGTCACGGAGTTTCGCGATACGTGGAAGCAAGTGATTCAGCTCAATCGGCAGCGCCAATACGCGGAAGGCGGGCAGGCGTAATGAGCGTGCGCGAAGTTTGGCAGTTGACGCGCGAATTGCTCGAAGCGACCGCTCTGCCGTGGCCAGCTGAGGAGCGCGAGGCGCGGCTTGTGCAAGTGGATGAGCTGCTTCGGCGGCGTGAGGAGTGGCTTCGGGAGCTGCGGCCGCCATACAGCGAGGAAGAGCAGCGGCTTGGCCGCGAGATCGTTGCTTGGAATCGAGAGATTGAAGCGCGGCTTCGTCAAGTGCGCGATGAGATTGGCAGCGATTTGCGGATCACCGAGGCGAAGCGGCAGGCGAATGCCCGCTATGTTCATCCGTACGAGCAGCCGCTTTCGTTCGATGGAATGTTTTACGATAAACGGCGATAGGTGGAATGGATATGGCAAAATTGACGAGCGACGCGCTGGACATCATCCGCCAATACGCCGCGTTGCTCGAGACAGTCGAAGAAGGGCTCGACTATGTGGCGGCGAGCTTTTCTGACCCGCGGCGGATGCATGCGGACGTGCTGCTTTCGGATGTGTTGCTGGCGCTTGGGAAAATCGGCGAGACGAATGTGTATCTAGAGCAGCTGTTCGCTGAGGAGAACGATTTCGTCCAGCATCTTGAACGGTTTGTCGATGTGCTCGACGCGGCCGCGGCACTTGACGGGCAGTTTTCTGATGCAGCGGCAAAGGAGCGGATTGTTTGCGGACGGTTGTCACCGGCGTTTCAAGCTTGGAAGGCGGCGGTTTCCGGCCGGCTGCGGCGGTATGTCGTGCAGTGAAGAACGAACGGCGGCGCTTTGGCAGCCATTCAAGCGAAAGCGGGTGTCCTCTTGATGGAAGCGAGGGCACCCGCTTTTGTGCGGCAGGGCGAATGAGACAAAGCGTTCGTTCGCCTGTTTTTGCTGTGGGCGGCAAGGGGGTCAAATGGCCTTGACAATGGTGATGTTCATTTCTTTTCGCAAGTCAATCTCATAAGGGCTTTTCAGCTCCTCGCCCGCAGGGTTTTTGATGACACGGACGATCGGGCGGAGCGGGAAGCCGGGAAACACTTGCGAGACGACGCCGACGTGCCCGGTGTTGAGCAGCACCGTCGTGGCGACCGGGTAGATGGCGATGTAGGAAAGAAACAGTTTAATGAGTTCAAAGTCGAGAACGCCGCCGGCGGCGGATAAGTATTCAGCCGCTTCGTGCGGCGAATATTGTTTTCGGTGGTAGCGCGCCGATGTCAAGGCGTCAAAGACGTCGGCGATGGCGACGATGCGGGCGTATTCGTGAATCTCGTTTCCAGACAACGCGCGCGGGTAGCCGCTGCCGTCGCACCGCTCATGGTGCTGCAGGGCGCAATGGGCGGAAAAAAGCGAAATGTTGCGCTGGCGCCGCAAGAGTTCAAAGCCGAGATACGTATGGCGACGGATGATTTCCGTTTCTTCTTCGGTCAGTTCGCCTTTTTTCCGCCAAAGGCCATCGGGCAGCTGGGTCATGCCGATGTCAAACAGCAGCGCCCCGACGCCAAGGTCGAGCAGCTGCTCGGGGCGGTAGCCTTTGGCGATGCCGATGACACCGGCGATCGTCGCCACGTTGACCGAATGGTGGAAAAAGTAGCCGTTGGAGATGACCAAGTCCGACAGATTGATGAGCAAGTTTTCCTGTTTCAGCAAGTAATCCAAAATGTTTTTGAACACTTTTTCATACTCTTTTCCTAAATCGAGCGACGAGACGCGGTGAAGCAGTTTTTTCTGATTGATCAGCGCCGTCATTGTCTCATACACTTTTTTCACCGCCTGTTGGCGCACGGTCGGGCTGATGAGCGGGCGCGGGCGGATGTCATATGTTTGTTTGTCGTCAATATAAATGTATTGAACCCCTTTTTGCGCTAAAGAACGGATGTAGCCGCTGGTCAGCCGCACGCCGCGCGACAAAAGAACGCTGCCGTTGGCGGAGAATAAGTCGACGGCAAGCATGTCGCCGCTTTTCGCATGGGAAATATGGATCTTTCGCATTCGTTCACACACTCCGTACCTTCCACATCATAAGAAAAAACACCTATGCCTATCTTACCATATTTTCCTATGTTTTTCACAAAATCTTCGAAAATATTTTTGATTGAAGCAGGGATTTGATGGGTAATAGAAGAATGTAGGGATCTACAGTTTTAAGATAAGGAGTGGTCAGCGATGATTTATAACGTTCGCGGAGAAAACCTCGAAGTCACGCCAGCGTTGCGCGAGTATGTAGAGAAAAAAATCGGGAAACTGGAACGCTACTTTGATGGCACTGATGATGTGTATGTGCACGTCAATTTAAAAGTTTACAACGATGGACAAGGGAAAATCGAGGTGACCATTCCGATGCCGCATTTGTTGCTGCGCGCTGAAGAGCGCCATGAGGATATGTATGCGGCGATCGATTTAGTAACCGATAAACTGGAGCGGCAAATCCGCAAACATAAAACGAAAGTCAATCGGAAGCTGCGTGACCGTGAGAAAGAAGCGAAGCTGGCTGCCCCTGTCTCGATCGGCGCTTCCGCAGCGGAGAATGAAGAGGAGTTTGAAATCGTGCGCACGAAGCACTTCAGCTTGAAGCCGATGGACAGCGAAGAAGCGATTTTGCAGATGAATTTGTTAGGGCACAACTTCTTCATTTTCACGAACGCGGAAACGAACCGGACGAACATTGTTTACCGCCGCAAAGACGGAAAGTACGGACTGATCGAGGCGAATTGAATCACCCTTCTATGCGCATCCCCTGCTTTTTTTGGCAGGGGATGTTATAATATGCGTGAAGGAAGCAAAAGGGGGGAACGATGGAGGAACTGCTGCGTCGAATATGGTCCAAGTTGGATAACATGGAACAAGGATTTTTGGCGTTTCAAGAAGAAACTCGCCAACGGTTTGCGCAGATTGACGAACGGTTTGCGCGAATTGATGAGCGGTTTGCCCAGATTGATGAACAGTTTGCTCGGATTGACGAATGCTTTGCTCAAATGAATGAGCGTTTTGTGCAGATCGACGGCCGTTTAGCAGAAATGAGCGGGCAAATGGGTTCGCTGACGGCTCGCGTTGAAGCGCTTGAAGGCCGCGTCGATGAAATGAACGGGCGCATCAGCCGTCTTGAACAAGATTAGACCGTGTGGAAGCGGAGTTGGCGAAAGTGAAAGAAACGCTTTATCGCGTCGAAACGCAGCTTGTGGATGATGTGCAACTATGACTTCGCAAAATTCGTGAAAAAGTGGAGGAGAAAAGTTTTGAAATTGATGCGCTGAATCGGCGCCTTCACCATGCGGAAGCGGTGATTGAGCAGCTTCCGTCCAAGGCGTGATCCCCTCTCTTGGACATGCCCCTCTCCCAGCCTGTACAACAGTTGTCACTGATCCCTGTATAATGATATGATGAATAAGTGAGTCCATGAAAAATAAGGAGCGTTTCCTATGCTTGGAGTCTTAAAAAAAGTATTTGACCCGAACAAGCGTCAGTTGGCAAGACTGGAGAAAATTGCGGATCAAGTGGATGCGCTCGGTCCGGAGATGGCCCGACTGTCCGATGAACAGCTGCGGCAAAAAACCGAGGAGTTTAAAGCCCGCTATCAGCAAGGCGAATCGCTCGATGACTTGCTTGTTGAGGCGTTTGCTGTTGTGCGCGAAGGAGCGAAGCGCGTCCTCGGTTTGTACCCATATAAAGTGCAAATTATGGGCGGCGTCGTCTTGCATGAAGGCGACATCGCCGAGATGAAAACCGGGGAAGGGAAAACGTTGACGGCGACGATGCCTGTCTATTTGAACGCCTTGACGGGGCGCGGCGTGCATGTCGTGACGGTCAACGAATACTTGGCGACGCGCGATGCGACGGAAATGGGCAAGCTGTATGAGTTTTTAGGCATGACCGTCGGCTTGAACTTGAGCGGTATGTCGCGCGAAGAAAAGCAGGCGGCGTACAATGCCGACATTACGTACGGAACGAACAACGAGTTTGGTTTCGACTATTTGCGCGACAACATGGTCCTCTATAAGGAGCATATTGTGCAGCGGCCGCTCTATTACGCGATCATCGACGAGGTCGACTCGATTTTGATCGATGAGGCGCGGACGCCGCTCATCATTTCCGGCACGGCGCAAAAGTCGACAAAGCTGTACGTGCAGGCGAATGCGTTTGTGCGCACGTTGCGCAAAGACGTCGATTACACATACGATGAAAAAACGAAAAGCGTCCAGCTGACGGAAGAAGGGATCAACAAAGCCGAGCGGGCGTTTGGCATCGACAACTTGTTTGATTTGAAACACGTCACGCTCAACCACCACATTCAGCTGGCGCTGCGGGCGCACGTAACGATGCAGCGCGACGTCGATTACGTCGTGCAAGACGGCAAAGTGATCATCGTCGACCCGTTCACCGGGCGTTTGATGCACGGCCGCCGATACAGCGACGGGCTCCATCAAGCCATCGAGGCGAAGGAAGGGCTCGAGATTCAAAATGAGTCGATGACCTTAGCGACGATTACGTTCCAAAACTACTTCCGCATGTATGAAAAGTTGGCGGGGATGACGGGGACGGCGAAGACGGAAGAGGAAGAGTTCCGCAACATTTACAATATGCGCGTCGTCGTCATCCCAACGAATCGTCCGGTCATTCGTGAAGACCGTCCGGATTTGATTTATCGGACGATGGAAGGGAAGTTCCGCGCCGTGGTTGAGGACATCGCCGCCCGCCATGCGAAAGGGCAGCCGGTGCTCGTCGGCACGGTGGCGATCGAAACGTCCGAGATGTTGTCGGAGATGCTCAAAAAACGAGGCATCCCGCACAACGTCTTAAACGCGAAAAACCATGCGAAAGAGGCGGAGATCATTGCCCAAGCGGGGCAAAAAGGCGCGGTGACGATCGCGACGAACATGGCCGGGCGCGGGACGGACATTAAGCTCGGCGAAGGGGTCAAAGAGCTCGGCGGATTGGCCGTCATTGGCACGGAGCGTCACGAAAGCCGGAGGATCGATAACCAGCTGCGCGGCCGCTCGGGACGCCAAGGCGATCCGGGGGTGTCGCAGTTTTACTTGTCGCTTGAGGATGAGTTGATGCGCCGCTTTGGTTCCGAGAGCCTCATGGCCATGATGGACCGCCTTGGGATGGACGACTCGCAGCCGATTCAAAGCAAAATGGTGACGAAAGCGGTCGAGTCGGCGCAAAAACGGGTGGAAGGCAACAACTTCGATGCCCGCAAACAGCTGCTTCAATATGACGATGTCCTGCGCGAACAGCGGGAAATCATTTACCGCCAGCGCTACGAAGTGCTCGATTCCGACAACTTGCGCGGCATTATCGAAAAGATGATCCAATCGGTCATTGAACGCGTCGTCCATGCCCATACGCCGAAAGAAGACTTGCCGGAAGAGTGGAACCTAAAAGGGCTCGTGGATTATCTCAACGCCCATCTGCTTCCGGAAGGCGATGTGACGGAAGCCGACTTGCGCGGCAAAGAGCCCGAAGAGATGATCGAGCTCATTTGGGAGAAAGTCAAAGCGCGTTACGATGAAAAAGAAGCGCAAATTCCGCCGGAACAAATGCGCGAGTTTGAACGCGTCGTCGTCTTGCGCGCCGTTGACATGAAATGGATGAACCATATTGACGCAATGGAGCAGCTCCGCCAAGGCATCCATTTGCGCGCCTACGGGCAAGTCGACCCGTTGCGCGAATACCAAATGGAAGGGTATGCGATGTTCGAAAACATGATCGCTGCGATTGAAGAGGAAGTCGCCACCTATATCATGAAGGCGGAAATCCACCATAACCTTGAGCGCCAAGAGGTGGCCAAAGGCGAAGCGGTTCACCCGAAAGAAGACGGCGAGGAGCCGAAGCGAAAACCAGTTCGCCGGGCGGTGCGCGTCGGCCGCAACGACCCGTGCCCGTGCGGCAGCGGGAAAAAATATAAACATTGTTGCGGAAGAGTGGTATAACCGTTTATAAATAATAAAGGGAGGCTCCGCCTCCCTTTTGAATGGCAGATATGAATCATTGGCATACTATATTCATGATGAGGTGAGGACAACATGATCGATTTGGTGGAAATTAAGCAAGAGCTCGAGAAAATGGCTAAGCGATTAGCGGAAATCAGGGGGTCTCTTTGACCTCGACACGAAGCAGGCGCGTATTCGCGAATTAGAAGAACGGATGGCGGCGCCCAACTTTTGGGATGACCAGAAGGCGGCGCAGGCAGTCATTTCCGAAGCGAATGCGCTCAAAGACCTCGTCGAGGAATTTTCCTCGCTTGAAGAACGGTTTGACAACTTGGAAGTGACGTACGAACTGCTTAAGGAAGAGCCGGATGACGAACTGCAAGCCGAGCTTGTGGAGGAAGCGAAAAAGCTGATGAAAGACTTCAGCGAGTTCGAGCTGCAGCTGCTGCTCAACGAACCGTACGACCAAAACAATGCGATTTTGGAACTCCATCCCGGCGCAGGCGGCACCGAGTCGCAAGACTGGGCGTCGATGCTGTTGCGCATGTATACGCGCTGGGCGGAGAAAAAAGGGTTTAAAGTGGAAACGCTCGACTACCTGCCGGGCGAGGAAGCCGGGATCAAGAGCGTCACGCTGCTCATTAAAGGCCGAAATGCCTACGGCTATTTAAAAGCGGAAAAAGGGGTGCACCGGCTTGTCCGCATCTCGCCGTTTGACGCCTCGGGCCGCCGGCACACGTCGTTTGTGTCATGCGAAGTGGTGCCGGAGATGGACGAAAACATCGAAATCGAGATTCGTCCGGATGAGCTGAAGATTGACACGTACCGCTCCAGCGGCGCGGGCGGGCAGCACGTCAACACGACCGATTCGGCGGTGCGCATCACCCACTTGCCGACCGGGATTGTCGTCACGTGCCAATCGGAGCGGTCGCAAATCCAAAACCGCGAAAAAGCGCTGAATATGTTGAAAGCGAAACTGTATCAAAAGAAACTCGAGGAACAGCAAGCTGAACTGGCCGAGCTGCGCGGCGAGCAAAAAGAAATCGGTTGGGGGAACCAGATCCGTTCGTACGTCTTCCATCCGTATTCGCTTGTCAAAGACCATCGGACGAACGTCGAGGTCGGCAATGTGCAAGCGGTGATGGATGGGGAGATTGATGTGTTTATTGACGCGTATTTACGTGCGAAATTGAAGTAAAGGGCGATCATCGGATCGTCCTTTTTTCCTTTAGCATAGCAGATCGCTATCGCGTTAATCGGCTGTCATTTACTTGCCAAAACGGGCATGCTATACTCACAGAGGAAGGTGGGGAAGCATGCGGAAGCGAAGAGAGAAGAACATGCCTCCAGCGGTGGAGGCGGCTTTGGAGTATGCGTATGTTCTGATCGGCGCGGCGATCGTCGCTGTGGCGTTTAACGTGTTTTTGCTGCCGAACCGGATCGCCTCGGGCGGAGTGAGCGGCATCAGCACGATCATGCATGCGCTGTTCGGCATTGAACCGGCGTATGTCCAATGGGCGCTCAACATTCCGCTCTTTATCGCTGGTGTTGTGCTTTTGGGCCGGCAGTTTGGCGTGAAAACGTTCGTGGGGACGGTGTTTTTGCCGCTTGTTGTCTATTTGACGAAAGAGATGGAGCCGGCGACGACAAATCCGCTTCTTGGCGCGATTTTTGGCGGCATCGGCGTTGGGCTCGGCCTTGGCATTGTGTTTCGCGGCCGGGCGTCGACCGGCGGCACTGATTTGGCGGCGCAAATCATCCATAAATATACCGGGCTGTCGCTTGGGATGTGCGTGATTTTCATCGATGGCTTGATCGTGTTGACCGCGGCGTTTGTGTTTGATATCGAACGGGCGCTCTATGCATTGATCGCGTTGTATGTGACAAGCAAAACGATCGATCTCGTCCAAGTCGGGCTTGGGTATTCGAAAATCGCTCTGATTATTACAAAAGAAGAGGAAAAAGTGCGCCGCGCCATTTTACACGAAATCGACCGCGGAGTGACGCGCTTGCCGGCGTATGGCGGCTACACGCAACATGAGCGCCCGGTGTTGATGTGCGTCGTCGCCCAATCGGAGTTCACGAAATTGAAACAAATCGTCCGAACCATTGATCCGACAGCGTTTGTCATCGTTGCGAACGCTGCTGAGGTGCTCGGCGAGGGATTTCAACGTACGTAACAGGGGAAGAAATCGGTTATAATAAATGGGGAACGGAATTTTTCGTTTGAGGGGGAGTTCACCATGAAATGGAAGTTGGCTGCGATGTTCCTTGGCGTTTCGCTCGCGCTCGCGGCATGCGGAGGCGGCGGGGATAACGCTGGGAACAACAACGGCAACAATGGTGGAGGGGATACCGCCGCGTCCGCCGAGCAAATTTTTAAACAAAACTGTGCGTCCTGTCATGGACAAGACCTGTCGGGCGGGGTCGGCCCGAACTTGCAAAAGGTTGGAAGCAAGTATTCCAAAGATGAAATTAAAAACATTATCGCCAACGGCCGCGGCGCGATGCCGGCAGGAATCATTAAAGGGGAAGACGCCGACAAAGTGGCCGAGTGGCTGGCCGCGAAAAAATAATGGATGGATGTTTCTTACTCTTTGAAAGAAAAGATCGTTTCACTCAAGGAAAGTGCACCGCCTTGTTCGCTCAAGAACTGGGCGGTGTTTTCTGTTTTTGCATCTTTTGTCCTAGTTTCTCCATTGTTCCCGATTTGAAATATAAATGTAAAATTCGACAATAGAAAATCGTGTTATAATAATCCTTGCGGAATTTTGCAAGATTCACGCGAAACAGCTCGAGAAATGGCAGCAAGTGAAATATGCTTGACGGAAAAGATGTTTATCCATTTTCGACTGTCGAGGGCAAGCCTGTGGCTTGCCCCCGTCACGCTAAGGCGTGGCGGGGGCGGACAACCACTCGCTTCACAGACCCATGCATGGGTCTGAAAGGGGCGTTGTTCGGCCGCTCGACAGTCGATCAAATGATCCAAGCCGTAAATATGAAGGCCTCAAATTGCATCTATATAGTCGAAAATTAGGTGATTATGATGATTGAAATGCAAGATGTATACAAAACTTATCCAAACGGCGTTGTGGCGTTAAACGGCATCAACGTTCGCATCAAGCAAGGAGAATTCGTCTACGTCGTTGGGCCCAGCGGAGCTGGGAAGTCGACGTTTATTAAAATGATGTACCGCGAGGAAAAGCCGACGAGCGGGACCATTATGGTCAACGGCGTCAACCTTGCCAAGCTGAAAGACAGCAAAGTTCCTCTTTTGCGCCGCCATATCGGCGTTGTGTTCCAAGATTTCAAGTTGCTTCCGAAGCTCAACGTATACGAAAACGTGGCCTTTGCCTTGGAAGTCATTGAAGAATCGCCGAAAGTGATCCGCAAAAAAGTGATGGAAGTACTCGACCTAGTCGGCCTCAAACATAAAATCCGCTCTTATCCGAACGAATTGTCCGGTGGCGAACAACAGCGCGTCTCGATCGCCCGCTCAATCGTCAACTCCCCGAAAATCGTGATTGCCGACGAACCGACAGGAAACTTGGACCCGGAAACCTCATGGGGCATTGTGGAGCTGTTTGAAAAAATCAATGACCGGGGAACGACGATTGTGATGGCGACTCACAACAAAGAGATCGTCAACGCGACCCGGCGGCGCGTCATCGCCATCGAAAACGGGAAAATCGTCCGCGACGAGGCGAGGGGGGAATATGGCTATGACGCTTCATACGTTTAAGCGCCACGTCCGGGAAAGCATCAAAAGCCTTGGCCGCAACGGTTGGATGACGTTTGCGTCCGCGAGCGCCGTTACGGTGACGCTGTTGCTTGTCGGCGTCTTTTTTGTCGTCATGTTCAACATCAACCATTTTGCCCAAAAAGTCGAAAACGATGTCGAAATTCGCGTCCATATCGAGCTGACGGCCGACAACCAGCAAAAAAACGCTTTGCGCCGGCAAATTGAAGCCATTCCAAACGTCAAGGAAGTGCGCTATTCATCAAAGGATGAAGAGCTGAAGCGGCTGATCAAAAGCATGGGGGACGAAGGCTCGTCGTTCCGATTATTTGAACAGGACAACCCGTTGAGCGATGTATACGTCGTAAAAGCGGCCCGCCCGCAAGATACGGTGAAAATCGCCAAACAAATCGAAACATTGCCGTTCGTCCATAAAGTCAATTATGGCCAAGGGACGGTCGAGAGGCTGTTTGACGCGCTGAAAGTGGCGCGCAACGTGGGGCTCGTACTCATTCTCGGATTGTTGTTTACGGCAATGTTTCTCATCTCCAACACGATCAAAATTACGATTTTCGCCCGCCGTCGCGAAATCGAAATTATGCGGCTCGTGGGTGCGACGAACGGATTTATCCGCTGGCCGTTCTTTTTGGAAGGGTTATGGCTTGGAATGCTCGGCGCTCTCTTCCCGATCGCGGCGCTTTCGATCGTGTACTACAACGTGTATCAAGTGTATGAACAGCGGGTTTCCTTGCCGTTTTTTGAACTTCTTCCGTTTTCGCCGTTTATGTGGCAGTTGAGCGCACTGCTGCTGGCGATTGGCGCGGGCATCGGCATTTGGGGAAGCGTCATGTCCGTGCGCAAGTTTTTGAAAGTGTAAAAAAGAATCATACATAGGGAGAGGGGAAAGCGATGAAGAAGAAAAACATGATGGCGCTCGCCGTCGCCGCGGCGCTCGGTCTTGGCGTTCTGCCGCCAGCGGCGGATGCCGTCAGCACTCGTGATATCGAACAAAAGCGAGGGGAGATCGACGCGCTTCGTTCGAAGCGGTCAGAGGTGCAGGAACAAATCAGCGAGGCGCAAAAAAACATCGAAGCCCTTCAATCGCAGCAAAAACAAGTCGCCAACGATATTGAAAAGCTGAACATGGCCATTGAGGAAACGAGCGGCAAAATCCGCAACGTCAGCGTCGACATTGACCAAACGGAGCAAGCCATTGACGAATTAAAACAAGAAATTGCCGAAATTCAAGAACGCATTGAAAAGCGAAATGAAATTTTGAAAGAGCGGCTCCGTTCCTTGCAGGAAAGCGGCGGGACGATCAGCTACTTGCAAGTATTGCTTGGCGCGCAAAGCTTCAGCGACTTCATTGACCGGATGAGCGCCGTGACGACGATCATGGAAGCGGACCAACAAATCATCCACGAGCAGGAAGCCGATAAAGCGTTAAAAGAGAAAAAGGAAGCCGAATTAACGGAGAAGCGGAACAAGTTGCAAGCGGATTTGCAAGAATTGAAGCAGCTGCAGGCCGAACTCGCGGGCCAGCTGGAGCAAAAAAATCGCCTGATGGCCGATTTGAAGCAAAGAGAGGAAGAAGAGCATGATCATAAGATGGCGCTCGAAGAGGAAAAAGAGCTGATCGCCAAACAAGAAGCGGCAGTGAAACAACAGCTTGCCGAACTTGAGCGGCAAAAACGGGCGGAAGAAGCAGCGAAACAACGGGCGCGTACGTACACTTGGTCTGACAGTGGTGAAGCATCGTCAGGGGAAACGCCATCCGGCGGCAGCACGCCGCCTGTATCGAGCGGAGCGTTTACCCGGCCGGCCAACGGGCCGATCACCTCGGGCTTTGGCTACCGGTTTGGCGGCACGGACTTCCATCCGGGAGTCGACATCGGCAAGCGGGCTGCTGTCGTTCCCGTTGTGGCGGCCGCAGATGGCATCGTGTTCCGGTCCTACTATTCTAGCAGCTATGGCAACGTCATTTTCATCAGTCATGTGATTAATGGGCAAACCTATACGACCGTGTACGCCCATTTGGAAGCGCGTCTTGTTGGCGAAGGGCAGCACGTCCGCAAAGGGCAAGTGATTGGCTACATGGGCAATACCGGTCATTCGACCGGTCCGCATCTTCATTTTGAACTGCACCGCGGCGGCTGGAACGAGGCGAAAACGAATGCGGTCAATCCGCTTGACTATATTCCTTTCTAATTTCGAACGGTAGGTGGCATTGCGCAACTTGTCTGTCTTTTGGCAGGACAAGTTGCGTATTTTTTTGATTGATTTGACATCATCGGCAGGCAAATTCCCTGCCATTCCGCTTTGATGCTATTTTGGTTTTGGCGGTGATGAATGTGGGACATCCTCCTCAACCCGCTGGGAATGAAAAAAGATTGTGGCCATCGCTTGCCTGTGATACGATTAATGTAAACTTTTATTTATTATTGGTTTACAAATAGCAGTGAAAGGGGGACAGATGCGATTTACGGGATGAGAAGATCAAGGTGAAGGACCGAAGCTTGGGGGAAACCAACTAGCGCCCCAAGTGGATTTTGTACATGACGGCGCAAAGTGAGGGGGGATCCGATGAATATCGTCTGCATTCCGGGATGGGGAATGAAAGCGGGGATTTTTGCCCCGCTGCTCGATTCGTTATCACTAAGCGGAAACGTGACAGCCGTCGAATGGAAGGGAATTGAAACGATCCATTGCTTTCGAAAACGAGCGGAACAGGCGCTTCAGGAACGCGCAGCAGTCATCGGCTGGTCGCTCGGTTCGCTTGTGGCGCTGGAGTTGGCCCATGCTTACCCCGAGCGGGTCTCCCGCCTTATTTTGATCGGCGGCACGAGCCGTTTTGTTGCCGAAGACGGTTATGAAGCCGGATGGCATCCGCGGATCGTCAAGAGGATGAAAACACAGCTGCAAGCACGGCCGGCTGACACGATCGCTGCGTTTCTTGCTTCATTATGGTCCAAAAGCGAAGAGGGCGATATTTCCGCATTTTTTTACTGCGATCGGGTTGATGAACTGCTGATCGGGCTTGATTATTTGGTCGAGGCCGATGCACGTCCGTTTTTGCCGGATATCTCCGCCCCAATGCTGGTCGTCCACGGCGAGCAAGATGCGATTTGTCCACCCGCTGCAGCGCGCTATATCGCTGAGCACGCTCCCAACGCCACCATGGCGTTGTTGCCCGATACAGGGCACGTTCCATTTTGGACCCAAACCGAGACATGTGTTCATCTTATTCAAACATGGGTTGGTGAGACCGATGATTGACAAGCAGCTCATGCGAAAGCGGTTTAGCGAGCGTGCGAAAACGTATGACCAGTTTGCTAATGTCCAAAAAACAATGGCCGATCTCTTGGCTGACTGCATTGGCATACGCCCCCACAACATTTTAGAAGTTGGCTGCGGCACAGGCTATCTCACTGAAAAACTGTGCCGTATGTTCCCGCACGCGCGCATGACCGCAGTCGACATTGCGCCAGGCATGATCACCGTTGCGCAGGAACGGGTTTGCGGCGAAGAGGTGACATGGATATGCGCGGATATCGAGGATATGACATGGAATGAGCCGTATGATTTAATCATTTCCAATGCAACGTTTCAATGGCTGAATGACGCCGTCAACACGATCGCCCGCCTCTACCGAGCGTTAAGTGAGGGAGGGTGTCTTGTGTTTTCCACTTTCGGCGCCCGTACGTTCCACGAATTGCATACTTCCTTTTCGTTGGCGCTGAAAGCTGAGAACATCCATGAACCGTTTCGCATCGGCCCTGCTTTTCCGACCCTGGCGGAATGGATCGACCGCTGCCAGCAAGCTGCCCCTGCTGCCCACATTGATGGGTTTGAATGGATGGAAACGGAGCGATTTCCATCTGTCCGTGACTTTTTTCTATCGCTGCGCCATATCGGTGCCACGAATAGCATGGTTGGCCGCTATTGCCAACGTCCGTCTGTCTTCAAAGCCATGATGCGCGAATACGAACAGCGCTTTTTGGTGCACGGGGAGATCACAGCTACTTACCATTGCCTATTGATTCGCATGACCCGCTGTTAGACATTTGTTGATAAGGAGTGTTTTTTATCATGAAAACATATCGAATGACCGTCCAAGGCATGACATGCACCGGCTGTGAACAACATGTCGCCAGAGCGCTGGAGGCGATTGGGGCTAAGCTGATGGATGTCAGCTTCCGGCGCGGTGAAGCAGTATTCGCGCTGCCTGAGGGCACGGACGTTGACATGGCGAGACAAGCGGTCAAAAACGCTCATTACGAGCCGGGGGATATCGAGGAGGTCGCCGCACCGGCCAGCCCTGCCACTGCTGGCGAAAGAGAGTATGACTACATCATCATTGGTTCCGGCGCGGCCGCGTTTTCTTCAGCGATTGAAGCCGTGAAATATGGAGCGAAAGTCGCCATGGTCGAACGCGGCACAGTCGGGGGGACATGCGTCAATATCGGATGCGTACCATCCAAGACATTGCTTCGGGCCGGTGAAATCCAGGCGTTGGCACAGAATCATCCATTTCTTGGACTCCATACATCGGCCGGTCCGGTGGACTTGGCGCCGTTAGTGAAGCAAAAAAATGAACTGGTCAAGCAGCTTCGCCAAGCGAAATATGCAGACTTGATCGGAGAGTATGGGTTCGATTTCATCCAAGGGGAGGCTCGGTTTATCGATCGCCAAACGATTGAAGTGAACGGCCAAACGCTGTCGGCGAAACGGTTTTTGATTGCGACAGGCGCTTCCCCGGCCGTGCCGGATATTCCGGGACTTCATGATGTCGACTACTTGACCAGCACGACCTTGCTTGAACTGAAAAAAGTGCCGAAGCGGCTCGCCGTCATCGGCGCCGGCTACATCGGGATGGAGTTGGGACAGCTGTTCCACCATCTCGGCTCGGAGGTGACGTTGATGCAGCGAAGCTCGCGCCTGCTGAAAGAGTATGACCCGGAAATTTCCGAAGCGATGACGCGGGCGCTCACAGAACAAGGCATCCGCGTCATCACCGGTGCTTCATTTGAACGGGTCGAACAAGACGGGAATACGAAAAACGTGTATGTGAACGTGGACGGACGCATCCGGGTCGTTGAAGCGGATGAACTGCTTGTGGCGGCGGGGCGGACGCCGAACACGGCGGCGTTGAATTTGCCGGCGGCCGGTGTGGAAGTCGGGGCGCGCGGAGAAATTTTGATTGATGAATATGCGCGGACGACGAACCCGTATATTTATGCGGCAGGCGATGTCACGCTCGGCCCGCAGTTCGTCTATGTCGCGGCCTATCAGGGAGCCGTTGCCGCGGCCAATGCCGTCGGCGGGCTGAACAAGCGCTGGGATACGGCCGTCGTTCCGGCGGTGACGTTCACCCATCCGGCCATCGCCACCGTTGGTTTGACCGAACAGCGGGCGAAAGAAAACGGGTATGACGTGAAAACGTCCGTCCTGCCGCTTGAGGCGGTGCCGCGCGCCATCGTCAACCGGGAAACGACGGGGGTGTTTAAACTTGTCGCTGAGGCCCGTACGGGCAAGCTGCTGGGCGCCCACATCGTCGCGGACCATGCCGGCGAGGTCATTTACGCCGCAGCGTTGGCGATTCAATTCGGATTAACGATCGACGACCTTCGCCGAACGTTGGCCCCGTATTTAACGATGGCGGAGGGGCTGAAGCTGGCGGCGCTGACGTTTGACCAAGATGTCTCGAAACTGTCGTGCTGTGCGGGGTAAAGCCTTCGAACGGGGGCTGTCGTTTCGATGATTGACCTGTTGCTGAAAGGGACAGATGACCGATGAAAAGCATTCGACGATGGGGAAGGATCGAGGCCTGTTTGTTCCAGTCATTGACAGGTCTCTTCTTCTTTTTGTATAATTATCTCGAATTCGAGATTTTTAAAAAAACGACCATCTATTTAAGGAGTGAAGAAGGAATGATCCGCATCGACCGGGCTTCATCCCGCTATCATGCCGATTACGGTTGGCTAAAAACGTACCATAGTTTTTCGTTTGGCGAGTATTACGATCCGAACAACGTTCAGTTTGGCCCGCTGCGGGTGTTAAACGACGATTTCGTCGCGCCGCTTGCTGGTTTTGGCGCTCACCCACACCGGGAGATGGAAATTGTGTCAATCGTGTTAAAGGGGTACTTGCAACATGAAGACAGCACGGGGCATAAAGCGGTGACGACGTTTGGCGGCGTGCAGCGGATGTCGGCCGGCACCGGCATCGTCCATTCGGAAGTGAATCCTTCGGCGACGGAAGAGGTGAACTTTTTGCAACTTTGGTTTTTGCCGGAGCAATACGGATTGCCGCCGTCATACGAGCGAACCGAGTTTCCGGTCGACAAGATGAAAAACGCCTTGTTGCCGATTGTCACGAAACACCCGTCTTCCCCGGGGATTGCTCACATTCATCAAGATTTGACGATTTATCTTTCCGATTTGGAAGCCGGGCATGAGCTGACGTTTACTCAGCCAGAAGGGCGGAACATCTTTGTCTTTGTCATTGAGGGAGATTTGACGTTAAACGGCGTGGCCCATCTCGAACGGCGCGATGCGGCCCGCATCACGGAAACGCCGGTTCTTGGCCTCGCAACGAACAAAGGATCGCGGTTGATGCTCATCGACTTGCCAAAAGAGGGGTGAAAGCGTTTCGTTTTTGTGCGGTTCATTGGTTTGGCTTCCATTCTAGGAGGCTGGTGATTTAATCGTGAATACGGCTTTACCATGTCATTTCTCAATTAGAAAAACCTTGTTGCATCGATCCTGCTTTTCGCCCATTCCCCCCATTGAGTAAGGGAATCAGCCGTTTTTCACCGTCCTCCTAGATCGTGCCAAGAAGACGAATCAAGAAGAGGCATCGTTCGCCGCCAAGGGCGAGGGGTGCCTCTTTTTTCCGTTCTGTATGAGTTGAGAAATCAACAAGGAGCGTGTAAACTAGTAAAGGATAGACAACGAATGAGCATACTCGGTACAAGCCTAACATATGATGGAGATAAAGGCATGGCACGGCGTGAGGCGGTGCTTTTCCTTTTCTCATTGGCGGAAGCCGCCGCCGTCTAGGCGGCAGAGGCGTCCGCTTGCTTCACCGAAGGAGAACGAGAAGAGACCCCCTTTCCCTTCTGTTGCAGGCAATGGAAAGGGCAGGTTTAGGGTGAGGAGGAAGCAACGTGAAAAAATCGACGACGGCCGCATTGATGGCCATATCGATGCTCATTGGGGCGGGAGGGACGTACGCTGGCCTTCAGTTGGCGGACCGCCCAGCGGAAGGCTCGCTTTCGACGATTGTTTCGAATGAGCCGTCCAAGTCGACGAGCGACAGCGAAGAGATGAAGAAAATCCGACAAGCTTATGAGCTCATTAAGAATCGGTACGTGGAGAAAGTGGATGAAGAAAAGCTGACGGAAGGCGCCATTCAAGGGATGATCAACACGCTCCATGATCCGTATTCCGTCTACATGGATGCGAAGACGACCGAGCAGTTCAACGAGTCGCTCGACTCGTCGTTTGAGGGGATCGGCGCCGAAGTGAGCATGATCGACGGCAAGGTGACGATCGTTGCTCCGATCAAAAACTCGCCGGCGGAAAAAGCGGGGCTGAAGCCGAATGACCAAATTTTGCGCGTCAACGGAGAAAGCCTGGAAGGGCTTGATTTATATGAAGCGGTATTGAAAATCCGCGGCAAGAAAGGAACAACGGTGGAGCTTGACATTTTGCGCCCCGGTGTCAAAAACGTGATGAAAGTCAAGGTCGTCCGCGACGAAATTCCGATTCAGACGGTGTATGACTCGATCAAAACATACAACGGCAAAAAGGCGGGCTATTTGCAAATTACGTCGTTTTCGGAAAACACGGCCGCCGATTTTAAAAAGAAATTGGCGAAGCTTGAGGCCGAACATATTGATGGCTTGATCATCGATGTGCGCGGCAATCCGGGCGGCTATTTGCAAAGCGTTGAGGAAATTTTGAAGCAGCTCATCCCGAAAGGCAAACCATATGTACAAATTGAAGAACGCGATGGCGATCGGCAAAAGTTTTATTCCGATTTAACGGCGAAAAAGCCATACCCTATCGTTGTGCTCATCGACAAAGGAAGCGCCTCGGCGTCGGAAATTTTGGCAGGTGCGATGAAGGAAGCGGGCGGCTACAAGCTGGTCGGCGAGACGACGTTTGGCAAGGGGACGGTGCAGCAGGCGATTCCGATGGGCGACGGCAGCAACATCAAATTGACGCTGTACAAATGGCTGACGCCGGACGGGCATTGGATCCATAAAAAAGGCATTAAGCCGGATGTCGCGGTGGTGCAGCCGGATTACTTCCACGTCGCTCCGCTTCATGTGGAAAAACCGCTTCGGTATGACATGAACGACGAGCAAATCGCCAATGCGCAAAAAATGCTCAAAGGGCTTGGCTTCAACCCGGGCCGCACGGACGGCTACTTCAGCAAAGAAACCGAACAGGCCGTCCAAGCGTTCCAAAAAGCGAATCAGCTGCCTGTTACCGGACGCATCGATGAGGCGACGGCGGATGCGCTGCAAACAAAAATTATGGAAGCCGTCCGCGACCCGAAGCATGATGTGCAGCTGAAAAAAGCGCTTGGTGTGCTGTTTTCGTCGTGAGCGGGCCAATGATGACGGATAAAAAGAAAAGGGCGCCTCGGCTTTTAGCCCGAGGCGTCCTTTTTATCTTTATATTGGCCCGTGAATCATCTATGACGTTCTATAAGCGGGCCGGCGTTTTCTCCCTTTCTGACGGAAGCGGCAGCTGCACGGTCGTTTCGATCGCAAACCGCGGCCGCCGTTTCACTTCTTGATAAATTTTTCCTATATATTCCCCGATGAGGCCGAGGCTCATCAGCATCAGCCCGCCGATGAACCAAACGGAAATCATGAGCGACGTCCAGCCTGATTCCGCGCGCCCGAGCCACTTGCTGATGAGGGCGTACAGCCCAGCCGCACCGCTGATGAGAAAGGCCAAAAACCCGATGAGCGTAATGGCGCGAATCGGTGCGACGCTTAAGGAGGTGATGCCGTCAAAGGCGAAGGCGAGCATCTTTTTGAGCGGGTATTTCGATTGTCCGGCCCAACGCTCATGTCGGTCGTAAAAGACGCACGTCGAGCGGAACCCAACAAGCGGCACCAATCCGCGCAAAAAGAGATTGACTTCCGTATAGCGGCTCAGTTCATCGAGCGCTCGCTTGCTCATCAGACGGAAATCGGCGTGGTTGTAAATCAGCTCGATTCCGAGCGCCTGCATGAACCGATAAAAGGCCTGGGCGGTCGTACGCTTGAACCACGTGTCTGTCTTTCGGCTACGCCGCACGCCATATACAATGTCATATCCTTCGCGGTATTTTTGCACAAATTCGCGGATCGCCTCCACATCGTCTTGCAAATCGGCGTCAATGGACACGGCGCAATCGGCGTACGCGCGGACGGTGTCAAGCCCAGCGAGCAACGCCCGCTGATGACCGACGTTGCGCGCGAGCTTGATGCCCGCCACGAAGGGGTTTCGTTCGCTTTCTTCTTCAATGAGCGTCCATGTCCGGTCGCGGCTGCCGTCGTCGACAAAAACGATATGGCTGCCGATGGCGACCGCTCCTTCTTCGAGCAGCTGCTCAAGCAAAGCGGTCAGCCGCCGGATCGTTTCCGGCAACACGTCTTCTTCGTTGTAGCATGGGACGACGATGGCCAACAATGGTTTGTCCACCATGTGTTTCTTGCCTCCCTTCACTCCACTTCGTATACATAAATTTTCCATACTGACTGTCGATCGGTGAACGCCCGCAAGAAGCGGAGATGGATGTCGCGGGCGTTCATGATCGGGACGGAGGAAAAAATGTACTTGCCGCCAAGCTGTTTGAATGCCTTTGTGTTGATCTCGAAATGATGGATGACTTTATGCGATCGTTTCGTGAACATATAATGTTTTCCGAGCTCTGCCGAGAACAAATAGACGCGGTTGCCCCAATGGTCGAAATAGTCTTTCAGCACCGGGTTTTTGTCCAATTCCTTGGCGATGATGCGGCGAAATTGCCGCTTATACGACAACGGGTAAAAATTGTTGTACGTATCGAGCGTATAAAACCCGTTGTATTGAGCGATGGCCGGATGAAGCCCAACGCTGGCGACGCGGTAGGAGGATACCGGCTTGCCGATATATCGTTTGATTTCCGAAAATAAATGTTCAGAATAAAACTGCTCGAACGACGGTGTGCCAGCGAGGCGATAGCGGATTTCCTCGTTGAATCCGCCAAGCAGCAGCAGCTGCAGCGTCAGGGCGATCGGTACGAGCCGCCGCCACGCCTCGCGCTCCTTGGCGATGATTTGCAAGGCCAAGGCAAAATCAAGGTAAATGACCATCGGCCGCAAAAAATGGAAGCGGGCGAAATTGAACGTATTCAAAAGCGAAATCCGTTCTTTGAGCGGCTGCCACCCTTTGTAAAACCAAAATGCATACCAAGCCGATAAGGCGATATTCAACCAAAACAGCAAAAGGAAGCGCCGCTCCAATGGTCCGCGCTTTCGGCGCCAAACGAGAAAAAACGCCGCCCAAAGCACCGGCAAGATGATCGGCCCGTGAACGGTCATCACATGCGTATGGCCGAGCACATAGTTTTTTAACGTTAGACGAAGGCAATGGACAAAGCTGAGCCGCGAGGAGAGAAATTCATTTCGGCTCGTCGGTTCTCCATCCAGGACAAGCGAGTACACGAGGCGGTACTCGATGGCCAAAAAGATGCCGGTCATGAGGGCGATGGCAGAGAAAAACGGCTTATTCCACCGCTTGCGGACCATGCCGTCAAACAGCCAAAGCGCCGCCATCGCAGCTAAGAAAAAGAAAAACCCAAGCACAAAGCTGGAGTAAAACGGAAGCAAGACAATGACAAGCCATTCCTTCCATGTCGCTTCTCCGTTGCGGATTGACAGGAACGCCCAAAGCGCCAGCGGCATGCCAAGCGTGCTTAACATGCCGGACGGCCAAAACGGCGTCAACGCAAAAGCAAGCGCCACCCCGACGCGAATGAGCCATGACTCACGGTCAGGCAAAAAATGGCGCTTAAGCAGCCAATACATACCCAAAAAGGCGAATACCCTCGTGATCGTCTGGCTGAGGGCGTATGCCACCATGGAGGGGAACAAAGCGTGCAGCCACACGATGCCGCTGAATTCGGTGCCCAAGGCGTTGCGCGGCAAGCCGTTGATCACTTGCGGAATGACGGCATCGATTGGGCCGAACAGTTGGCCGCTGCGAACGAGCACGCGATACCAAGCGATGTTCGAATCCATATTGTCGTGCACGCGAATATGGGCGTGTTCGCCTAACATGTACAGCGGAGAAAGGTAGAGAGCCAATACGATGAACGCGATGGCGAACGCTTTTCGTTCCCTTTGTTCCATTTCGCACGCCCTCCTTTCCTGTACCAGAAGATTGAACAACGTGACCCATTATAAGCCGCTGCGATTAAAAGAGAATAAGAAAATCGTAAAGAAATCGTAAAAGAAGTAGTGAAGATGACAAACAAAAAAGCTCATCATCACAACATGGCTTGACAGGCAAGACGTTTTCTTGAGCCGCCATATAGTAGAATCATTGATTTATTGATTTTTCCTTATGCATGTCAGTCATACATGATCTGAAACAGTCAAGTACGACGTTTGGTGAAGAGCCACAAAAAAAGAAAGTGTTCCAACGCCCAATGGTGCACCGTTTGTGATCACCATAATATACGCGTGAAACACCTTCACAAAACGATCTATCGTCTTTTCTTGGAAGGGTGACGATCTTTTTGGTCCAATCTGCACGAAACACGTCAGGCAAACAGCCCCATCACGCGCCCCCAGCCGCGCCGTTTTCGTTTCGCCTCTTTCGGCGGTTCATGCGGGGATGGGGGCTGGGTGTTCAACTGTTGTTCAAGACGGGCGACGGTTTGCTCCAGTACGGCGAGGCGGGCGGCGATTTCTTCCATTTCTTGACGGTGATGCAACAGTTGAATGGAGACGACATCATCCGCTTTTTGTTCCAATTGTTGTTCGAGTTCATCCAAGCGCGAGGAGACGCGGGCGATTTCCGGTTCGATTGATTCAAATAAGGCGTCAATGGGAACGTTGTTCCGCGGCGGCGTCGGAGGGCGTTTCGGGGTCGGCGGCGCTTCCATGGCGGCGCCTTGCTCAAACTTGACCCGTTCCAGCAAAGCGATCGTTTTTTCGTCAAACAAGTAGTGGCCCGCCTCGTTTTTCCGCAGCGGAATGTCGTATTTGCGCACCCAGCGCTGGATCGTTTTTGGCGACACCCCAAGGCGAACAGCGACGTCGGATGTTTTCAACTCCATTGTTTCACTCCTCCCTTTTTTTGTCTTGTTTATCCTTTTTCCTCTGTTCCTTGAAAATCCTCCCTTGCCGACAAAACTAGTGCTGATTCGGCAAAGAAAGTGAAAAACAGCGAAGATTCGCCATTGACGAAAAAAGATGGCTCCAGGCATGGGAAATGGCCATGCCATTTGGTAGAATAGAAGGTAAAGAATGATGAACGACGCAAGGGGTGAAGCCGATGGCAACATGGTGGCTGGAATGGCTTGAGGGCATTGCTTCGGTTTGGCGGCAGCCGCTTCTTTATTATGGCGCCGTGCTCGCTTTGGCCGTCGGTTGGCGGCGGGTGAAGCGGGAACGCCGTGATTTTCATGTGCGCGTCTACAACCTATGGAACGAATGGCGCGGGCTTTGGACAAAAGGATGGACGATTGGGCTGGTGTTGTCGGCGGCGGCCGTCGGCATCGGGATCGCGGTGCCGCAGGAAGCGGTTTGGGCGGTGACGGTGCTGACGGTGCTCTTGAGTTTGACGATGGAAGCGCGGTTGTTGTCAGCGGCGTATACGGCAGGCGGCGCACTTCTCGCGTTCGGCTTGGCGGAGCGAAGCGGCGTGTTGTCCCGCTGGCTTCCTGATGGCATGGCGGCGGCGCCGGCTTTGGCGGTGTGGCTTGCATTGCTCTTGCTTTCGGAAGGATGGCTCATCATTCGTACGCGAAACGAGGCGGCCTCGCCGCAGCTTGCGAAAAGCAAGCGGGGGATGACGATCGGTTTGCAATGGACGCAGCGGCTTTGGTTTGTGCCGGTTGTGTTGCCTGTATCAGGCGGAGCGCTGCCGCCGGCTTCCTGGTGGCCGTTCGTTTCGTCTGGCGACAGCTATTCATTTTGGCTCGTGCCGTTTCTTCTTGGCTTTTCCCAGCGCCGCCAGCACACCTTGCCGGCGGAGGCGGCGCATACGGAGGGGCGGCGCGTTGTTCGGCTGGCGTTCGTGGTTGCCCTATCGGCCGCTTCCGGCCTATGGTATCCACCGTTGGCGGTGGCGGCGGGGGCTATGGCCATCATCGGCCGTGAATGGATCGCGTTTTCCGGGCATCGCGCCGACCGCGCCCGTCCGCCCCGCTTTGCCCGCCATCCGCACGGCTTAGTGATTGTCGGCGTGCTTCCTGGCTCGAAAGCGGAAAAAATGGGGCTTTCGATCGGGGAAGTCATCATCAAAACAAACGGCGTCCCGGTGCGGACCGAAACGGAGTTTTACGAGGCGCTCCAACGCAACCGCGCGTTTTGCAAACTGGATGTCGTCGGACATAACGGCGAAGTCCGCTTCGTCCAAGGGGCGCTCTATGAGGATGAGCATCATGAACTTGGGCTGCTGTTCGTCCATGATCGGAACGCATCAGCGTCAGAAGCTGTTTCGTAAAGGAGAATGGGCTATGTGGTTTTTGGCGGCACTCATCATTCCGTGCCTATTGGTGTTGTTGTTTGCGCGGGTGACGTACAATCGGTACATCGCTGTGCTGTTGACCGCTGCGCTGCTTGTCGCGTCTTATTTTAAAGGTTATACGGACGAGCTGCATGAAATCGTCGCTGACATCGCCTCGACGATCGCCGGCTTTCTTTGGGCCGGCGGCATGCTCGACCGCTTGAAACAAAAGCAATAGGCGATGCTTGTTCGTCCGGCCGTCCGTTTGCGCCAAACAGATGCCGCACGTCCCCAACAGGTGGCGCTGTCTGTTTTCATGAAGGGAAGACAGCGCCTTGTTCCATTTGTCGCGTTTGAAACAAGAAAAAGAAGCGGACCTTTGGCAGGAATGGGTCCGCTTTTTTGCGTCTAGTGAATGGAAATCACTGTGCAGGCTGGTACGAATATGAGTTCGCGTTTTTCGTGCATGCATGGCCGCGATGTGATACAATGGGGAAAGATGGTACGAAGGAGGAGGCGAAACGGTGGAGGGCCGTTTTCAATTAGTGTCGCCGTATGAACCGCAAGGCGATCAGCCACAGGCGATCGCCAAGCTCGTTGACGGTTTGCGGCGCGGAGTGAAGCATCAAACGCTGCTTGGGGCGACGGGGACGGGCAAAACGTTTACGATCTCCAACGTGATTGCCCAAGTCAACAAACCAACGCTCGTCATCGCCCACAACAAAACGCTCGCTGGCCAATTGTACAGCGAGCTGAAAGAATTTTTCCCGCACAACGCCGTCGAATATTTTGTCAGCTATTACGATTACTATCAGCCGGAAGCGTACGTGCCGCAGACGGATACGTACATTGAAAAAGACGCGAAAATCAACGATGAAATCGACAAATTGCGGCACTCGGCGACATCGGCTTTGTTTGAGCGCCGGGACGTCATCATCGTCGCCAGCGTGTCGTGCATTTACGGTTTAGGGTCGCCGGAAGAATACCGGGAGCTCGTCGTTTCATTGCGCGTCGGGATGGAAATCGAGCGCAACGCGTTGCTGCGGCGGCTCGTTGACATCCAATACGATCGCAATGACATCGATTTTCGGCGCGGCACGTTCCGCGTCCGCGGCGATGTCGTCGAAATTTTCCCCGCGTCGCGCGATGAACATTGCATTCGCGTCGAATTTTTCGGCGATGAAATCGACCGCATCCGCGAGGTGGACGCCTTGACCGGCGAGGTGCTCGGCGAGCGTGAGCATGTCGCCATTTTCCCGGCGTCGCACTTTGTCACGCGCGAGGAGAAAATGCGGCTCGCCATTCAAAACATCGAACAAGAGCTCGAGGAGCGGCTCGCCGAACTGCGCGCGCAAGGGAAGCTCTTGGAGGCGCAGCGGCTCGAGCAGCGAACGCGCTATGATCTTGAAATGATGCGCGAGATGGGCTTTTGTTCCGGCATCGAAAACTACTCGCGCCATTTGGCGCTGCGGCCGCCGGGCTCGACGCCGTACACCTTGCTTGACTATTTTCCGGACGATTTTTTGATCATCGTTGATGAGTCGCACGTCACCTTGCCGCAGTTGCGCGGCATGTACAACGGCGACCGGGCGCGCAAGCAAGTGCTCGTCGACCACGGCTTTCGCCTGCCGTCGGCGCTTGACAACCGGCCGCTCACGTTTGAAGAGTTCGAGCAAAAAATCAATCAAATTATTTATGTCTCAGCGACGCCGGGGCCGTATGAGCTCGAACACAGCCCGGGCGTTGTCGAACAAATCATCCGCCCGACCGGGCTGTTGGATCCGACGATCGACGTCCGTCCGACGAAAGGGCAAATCGACGATTTGATCGGCGAAATTCGCGAGCGTGTCGAGCGGAACGAGCGGACGTTGGTCACAACGTTGACGAAAAAAATGGCCGAAGATTTGACCGATTATTTGAAAGAAGCCGGCATCAAAGTCGCTTACTTGCATTCGGAAATTAAAACGCTGGAGCGCATTGAAATCATCCGCGACTTGCGGCTCGGCAAATACGATGTGCTTGTTGGCATCAACTTGCTGCGGGAAGGATTGGACATTCCGGAAGTGTCGCTTGTCGCCATTTTGGACGCCGACAAAGAAGGGTTTTTGCGCTCGGAGCGTTCGCTCATCCAGACGATCGGCCGCGCGGCGCGCAACGCGAACGGCCACGTGATTATGTATGCCGATGCGGTCACGAAATCGATGGAAATCGCCATTCAAGAAACGAAGCGGCGCCGCACGATTCAGGAAGAGTACAATCGGAAGCACGGCATCGTGCCGCGCACGGTGAAAAAGGAGATTCGCGACGTCATCCGCGCGACGTATGCGGCGGAAGAGACGGAGACGTACGAGGCGAAGCCAGCGGCGACGATGACGAAACAAGAGCGGGAAGAGCTGATTCGAACGCTCGAAGCGGAAATGAAAGAGGCGGCCAAAGCGCTCGACTTCGAGCGGGCCGCCCAACTGCGCGATATTATTTTCGAATTGAAAGCGGAAGGGTGATGGCCGGGTGAACGGAATGGATAAAATCATTGTCAAAGGGGCGCGCGCCCACAACTTGAAAAACATTGACGTCGAAATTCCGCGCGGCAAGCTCGTTGTGTTGACCGGGCTGTCCGGGTCGGGAAAGTCGTCGCTGGCGTTTGATACGATTTACGCGGAAGGCCAGCGGCGCTACGTCGAATCGTTGTCGGCGTACGCCCGCCAGTTTTTAGGGCAGATGGACAAGCCGGATGTCGATGCGATCGAGGGGCTGTCGCCGGCCATTTCGATCGATCAAAAAACGACGAGCCGCAACCCGCGTTCCACGGTCGGCACGGTGACGGAAATTTACGACTACTTGCGGTTGCTGTTCGCTCGCATCGGCCGCCCGGTTTGCCCGACACACGGCATCGAAATTCAATCGCAGACGATTGAGCAAATGGTCGACCGGCTGCTCGCGTACCCGGAGCGGACGAAAATGCAAATTTTGGCGCCGATCGTCTCGGGTCGAAAAGGGACGCACGCCAAGACATTGGAGGATATTCGCAAACAAGGGTATGTGCGCGTCCGCATTGACGGCGAGATGCGTGAGTTAACGGAAGACATCGAACTGAAAAAAAACAAAAAGCATTCGATTGAGGTCGTCGTCGACCGGATTGTGATGAAAGACGGCATCGCAGCAAGGCTCGCTGACTCGCTGGAGACAGCGCTGAAGCTCGCCGACGGCAAAGTCATCGTCGATGTGATCGGCGAAGGAGAGCTCTTGTTCAGCGAAAAGCACGCCTGCCCGTATTGCGGCTTTTCGATCGGGGAGCTTGAGCCGCGCCTGTTCTCGTTCAACAGCCCGTTTGGCGCCTGTCCGGACTGCGACGGGCTCGGGGCGAAGCTCGAAGTGGATCTCGATTTGGTCATCCCGAACGAGGAGCTGACGTTAAAAGAGCACGCCATCGCTCCGTGGGAGCCGCAAAGCTCGCAATATTACCCGCAGCTGCTCGAAGCCGTGTGCCGCCATTACGGCATCCCGATGGACGTGCCGGTGAAGGATTTGCCAAAAGAGCAGCTCGATAAAATTTTGTACGGCAGCGGCGGGGAAGTAATTCATTTTCGTTATACGAACGATTTCGGCCAAGTGCGTGAACAGTACATCGAGTTTGAAGGGGTTTTGCGCAACATCGAACGCCGCTACCGCGAAACAAGCTCCGATTACATCCGCGAGCAGATGGAAAAGTATATGGCCGAACAGCCGTGCCCGACGTGCCAAGGCTACCGGCTGAAAAAAGAAAGCCTCGCCGTCTTGGTCGGCGGCAAGCATATCGGCGAGGTCACCGCCATGTCGGTGACCGAGGCGCTCGCCTTTTTTGACGGACTGGAACTGACGGAAAAAGAAGCGCAAATCGCCCGCCTCATTTTGCGTGAAATTCGCGACCGGCTCGGCTTTTTGCAAAACGTCGGCCTCGACTATTTGACGCTGAGCCGCTCGGCGGGAACGCTTTCTGGCGGCGAGGCGCAGCGCATCCGCTTGGCGACGCAAATCGGCTCGCGTTTGACCGGCGTCTTGTATGTGCTCGACGAGCCGTCGATTGGCCTGCATCAGCGCGACAACGACCGGCTGATCGCGACGCTGAAAAGCATGCGCGACCTCGGCAATACGCTCATTGTCGTCGAACATGACGAAGATACGATGCTGGCTGCGGACTATTTGATTGACATCGGCCCGGGGGCGGGCATCCACGGCGGCGAGGTTGTCGCGGCCGGCACGCCGGAAGAGGTGATGAATGATCCGAACTCGCTCACTGGCCAATATTTATCCGGGAAAAAATTCATCCCGCTCCCGGCCGAACGGCGGCAGCCGGACGGGCGGTGGCTCGAGGTCATCGGCGCCCGCGAGCACAACTTGAAAAACGTATCGGTGAGCATTCCGCTCGGTACGTTCGTCGCCGTCACCGGGGTGTCGGGTTCGGGCAAAAGCACGCTTGTGAACGAAGTGCTCTATAAGGCGTTGGCGCAAAAGCTGCATCGGGCAAAAGAGAAGCCGGGTGAGCACCGCGACATTCGCGGGCTTGAGCATCTTGAGAAAGTGATTGACATCGACCAGTCGCCAATCGGCCGCACCCCAAGGTCGAATCCGGCGACGTACACCGGGGTGTTTGATGACATCCGCGACGTGTTTGCCGCAACGAACGAAGCAAAAGTACGCGGCTACAAAAAAGGGCGGTTCAGCTTCAATGTCAAAGGTGGGCGCTGCGAGGCGTGTCATGGCGATGGGATCATCAAAATTGAAATGCACTTTTTGCCGGACGTGTATGTCCCGTGCGAAGTGTGCCACGGCAAACGGTACAACCGCGAAACGCTTGAGGTGACGTATAAAGGAAAAAACATCGCCGACGTGCTGGACATGACGGTCGAAGATGCGCTGGACTTTTTCGCTTCGATCCCGAAAATCAAACGCAAGCTCGAGACGCTGTATGATGTCGGCCTCGGCTATATGAAGCTTGGCCAGCCGGCGACGACGCTCTCCGGCGGCGAGGCGCAGCGCGTCAAGCTCGCTGCCGAGCTGCACCGCCGCTCCAACGGCCGAACGCTCTACATTTTGGACGAGCCGACGACCGGGCTGCACGTCGACGACATCGCCCGGCTGCTTGATGTGCTTCATCGGCTGGTGGACAACGGCGATACGGTGCTCGTCATCGAACACAACTTGGACGTCATTAAAACGGCCGATTACATCATTGACCTAGGCCCGGAAGGCGGCGACCGCGGCGGACAGATCGTCGCCGTCGGAACGCCGGAAGAGGTGGCCGAGGTGGAGGAGTCGCACACCGGCCGCTACTTAAAACCGATTCTCGAGCGCGACCGGGCGCGCATGCAGGCGCGGTATGAGGCGGCAAAGGCGTAAAGGCCTTTGCCGCTTTGGCATACTGGGAGTCGGCCTCTTTTGAGAAGGAAAAGAAGGAAACTTTTCCAAGCCGTGGTCGTATATACAAGGTAAAAGACCTTTGGAAAGGGGATTTTCGCTTGTCGACGAACAAAGTGTTGTCCGCGCTTTGTTATTTCAGCGTTTTTTTCGCACCGTTCATTTTGCCGATTGTCGTCTATTTTGTCGTTGAGGATGTGGAAGTGAAACGCCATGCGAAGCGGTCGCTCGTGTCGCATTTGATTCCGGCCGCCACGATTCTCTTGTTCATTGCGTTGGCCGCGTCGCCGGTGCTGTTCGGCCATTGGGGTGAGGAATCGCTTTTTGTCGGCGGCGGGCTGGCATGGCTTGGCTTCCTTGTGGCGGGGGTGGTGAACCTTGTCGTTGTGATTTGGAATGTCATTAAGGGGATTCAAGTGTTAAAATAGAAAACAACAGCGCCGCTGAAAGAACATGATGACTGATTGCCATCGGTTCGAGGCAAGATATGTCGAGGATGGCGTTTCGAGGCGGAAGATTACAGAAAAGATGGTGATGCAATGCTCAATTGGCTGATCGGAGTCGTCGTGAATACGGTGTTGTTAATGGCGATTGATGGCTATTTTGACAGCATTCATTTCAGCGGGGTGGGGGCGGCGTTTGTGGCCAGCCTCATTTTGGCGGTGCTTAACGCCGTCGTCCGCCCAGTGCTCATTTTATTGACCCTGCCGGTGACCATTTTGACGCTCGGGCTGTTTCTGTTTGTCATTAACGCCATCACGCTCATGATGACCGCCGGATTGATGGGAGAGGCGTTTCAAATCGGCGGCTTTGGCACCGCGCTGCTCGCATCGATCGTGTTGTCGTTTTTCCACTTGCTTGTGCAGAAGGCGATTATTGAGCCGCTGCGCAACCGTTCGTAACGGAAGCGCGATCTATGGAAAGGGGCGCCGTCGTTTTCCGCCGCGGCGTGAAACGACGGAGGCGCGGAATGGCGCGCGCATGGGAGAAGCGATGCGTTGGTCATCGTTTCGGTTCGATGGGGTTTGCTGGATCGGGACGGGAGAAGCCGTCCCGGTTTTGTTTCCTCGAATGTTTTCCATTCAATGACGAAACGAAACGTGCTACAATGGAAAAAGATGAGGAAAGGGGAGAAAGGCCGAGTATGCCAAAAGTGCGGACGAAAGACATCATCGAACAGTTCCAGCTCGAGCTCGTCAGCGGCGCCGAGGGCATTTACCGCCCGATTACGACGAGCGACTTGTCGCGGCCGGGGATCGAGATGGCCGGTTATTTCGCCTATTATCCAGCGGAGCGCTTGCAGCTGCTTGGGCGGACCGAGCTGTCGTTTTATGAAACGTTGACGCCGGAAGAAAAACGGTCGCGGATGGAGCGGCTTTGCACCGACATTACGCCGGGGATCATCGTTTCGCGCGGGCTTGAAGTCCCGCCGGAGTTGATCGAAGCATCGGAGCGCCAGTCGGTGCCGGTGATGCGTTCAACGATGAAAACGACCCGGCTCTCGAGCCGATTGACGAACTATTTGGAAAGCAAGCTCGCGCCTACGACCGCGGTGCATGGAGTGCTGGTCGATGTGTATGGGGTCGGTGTATTGATCACGGGCAAAAGCGGCGTCGGCAAGAGCGAGACGGCGCTGGAGCTCGTGAAGCGCGGCCACCGATTGGTCGCCGACGATTGCGTGGAAATCCGCCAAGAAGACGAGGACACATTGGTCGGCAGCGCGCCCGAATTGATCGAGCATTTGCTGGAAATTCGCGGGCTTGGCATCATCAATATGATGACGCTGTTCGGCGCTGGAGCGGTGCGGACGCATAAGCGCATCTCGCTCGTCATCGATTTGGAGCTGTGGGATCCGGAAAAGCAGTACGACCGGCTCGGGCTCGAGGAAGAAAAAGTGAAAATATTGGATACCGAACTGCCGAAACTCACCATTCCGGTCCGCCCCGGACGCAACCTGGCCGTCATCGTGGAAGTGGCGGCGATGAACTTCCGGTTAAAACGCATGGGCGTCAACGCCGCTGAGGAGTTTTCGGCGCGCTTGAGCGATGCCATCGAGGAAGGAGCGCCCGATTACGATTAACGGCGGGCCGCGAACAGGAGGCGGGTGGCGGGAGACAACGGCGTTCCCCGTGATTTAAGCCGCCTTCGTGTGCATTGGAGGCATCCTGAGCGCGGCATTCGTCCTTGCCTGATACGCACCATAGGAGGTGGGAAAGATGGAGTCTGCGATTCAGCCGCTTGACCGCGTGTTTTTGCACCTTGGTCCGATTACAATATATTGGTATGGCGTCATTATCGGCACCGGCGTTTTGATCGGGCTGTGGCTCGCGACGCGCGAAGGGGTGCGGCGCGGCTTGCCGAAAGAGACGTTTGTCGATTTGGTGCTGTTTGCTGTGCCGATCGCCATTGTCTGCGCGCGGACGTACTACGTGCTGTTTGAATGGAACTATTATTCACAGCATCTTTCTGAGATTCCGAAAATCTGGGAAGGAGGCCTTGCCATTCACGGAGGGCTGATCGGGGCCGTGGCGACCGGCGCGGTGTTCGCCCGCGTGCGCGGGCTGTCGTTTTGGAAGCTTGCTGATATTGCCGCCCCGAGCATCATTTTAGGGCAGGCGATCGGGCGCTGGGGCAACTTTATGAATCAGGAGGCGCACGGCGGTCCGGTGTCGCGCGCGTTTTTGGAAAACTTGCATTTGCCCGATTGGATCATCAATCAAATGTATATTGACGGCCGTTATTGGCATCCGACCTTTTTGTATGAGTCGCTTTGGAACCTCGCCGGCTTTTTCTTGCTTCTTTGGCTGCGGCGCGTCAATTTGCGGCGCGGCGAGCTGTTTTTGTCCTATTTAATTTGGTATTCGGTTGGCCGTTTCTGGGTTGAAGGGATGCGCACCGACAGCTTGATGCTGGCCGGCAGTCTGCGCGCGGCCCAAGTCGTATCCGTGACGTTGATCGTGCTGTCGATCGTGCTGTGGATCGTGCGCCGGGCGAAAGGATGGGCCAAAGCAAGGTATCAAGACGAATAGCCGTCCTGATCCGTTGGCGGATGAGTAGGAAAAAGAGAGGCGGCGTGCGGCGAAAAGGCCGCACGGCGGCATGAAGACAAGCGAAGGAGAGAGGAGATATGGTGGGAACATTGCAGCGCGGCGTCATCGCCGGGCTGAAGACGTCATGGGCGCTTGGCAAAATCATTTTTCCGGTGACGCTCGTTCTGGCGTTGTTGCAGCCGACGCCTTTATTTTCATGGCTGATCGACCTTGTCACTCCCCTGATGAAATGGTTCGGCTTATCCGGCGATGCGGCCGTGCCGCTGGTGCTCGGCAATCTGCTCGGGCTGTACGCCGCGATCGGGGCGATGCTGACGATCGAGTTTACAGTGAAAGAAGTGCTCATTCTCGCTGTCATGCTTTCCTTTTCTCACAACTTGATCGTCGAGTCTTCCGTCGCCTCGCGCACGGGAATGAGTGTTTGGCTCATGCTCGCCGTGCGCATTGGCTTGGCCGTTGTATCCGGGTTGCTGATCGCCCATTTATGGGACGGGGGGCAGGAACTCGCTCAATATGGGTTTGTCTCGCCTGAAGCCGCCCCGCCGTCCGGATGGGGGGACATCATCTTGGCGGCGCTGAAAAAAGCGGCCACCGGCATCGTGCAGCTGGTCGCGATTGTCATTCCGCTAATGACGATCATTCAAGTATTGAAAGAACGCCACTGGATTGAGACGTTTTCGCGCTGGATGGCGCCGGTGACCAAGATGCTTGGCATGAGCCCGAACACGTCGCTCACGCTCGCGGCCGGTTTTGTGTTCGGCCTCGCTTATGGGGCGGGGGTGATGATTCAGGCGGCGAAAGAAGACGGCGTCTCGAAGCGCGATTTGACGTTGGCGTTTATTTTTCTCGTTTCTTGCCATGCGGTTGTCGAAGACACGCTCATTTTCGTTCCGCTTGGCATCCCGGTCTGGCCGTTGTTGGTCATTCGCCTCGTTACGGCTGTGCTGTTGACGATGGCGGTGGCGTTCCTTTGGCGCCGTTTTGAACACCCGATGAGAAAGGAAGCCGCATCATGACGATTCGCACGATTTTATTTGACCTTGACGGAACGTTGATTGATACGAATGAGCTGATCATCCAGTCGTTTTTGCATACGCTGGAGAAGTACTACCCGGGCCGCTACGGGCGTGAGGACGTGCTGCCGTTCATCGGGCCGTCGCTGTACGAGACGTTCAGCTCGCTCGATCCGGAACGGGTCGAGGAGATGGTGAAGACGTATCGCACGTTCAACCACGCTCGCCATGACGAACTGATCCGCGAGTTTGACACGGTGTATGAGACGATCGAAACGCTGCACCGCCATGGATTTCGCCTTGGCGTCGTAACGACGAAAATGCATGACACGGCGCTCATGGGCTTGCGAAAAACGCGGCTTGAGCCGTTTTTCTCATGTGTCATCGGTCTTGATGACGTCAGCCGCCCTAAGCCGGATCCCGAACCGATTCATAAGGCGCTTGAGGTGCTTCAGTCGAAACCGGACGAAGCGCTGATGGTCGGCGACAACTACCACGACATTTTGGCCGGCAAAAACGCCGGCGTCAAAACGGCCGGCGTCGCCTGGGCGATTAAAGGCCGCGGCCATTTGGAACAATATGAACCGGACTATATGTTGGAAAAAATGAGCGATTTGCTGGCCATTGTCGGCATCAACGAACGGAAGGAGGAAGCGCCCTCCCGGTGAGACGAACGACCAAATACCCCGTCCACGGGGCGAACTCGCTCTGGCAATTGTACCGCACTGTCTCGTTTTGGAAAGTGCTGAAAAACGTGATCGTGATCCAAATCGGGCGCTACACGCCGTTTTTGCCGCTGAAAAACTGGCTGTATCGCACGTTTCTCGGCATGAAGATCGGCGAGCAAACGGCGCTCGCCTTTATGGTCATGCCGGATATTCTCTTCCCGGAAAAAATCCGCATCGGCCGCAACTGCGTCATCGGCTACAACACGACGATTCTCGCCCACGAATATTTAGTGGACGAATACCGCCTCGGCGATGTGGTGATCGGCGATGAGGTGATGATCGGCGCGAACTCGACCATTTTGCCCGGCGTGGTGATCGGCGACCGCGCCGTCGTCGCCGCCGGCACCGTCGTCCATCAAGACGTCCCGCCCGGGGCCATGGTCGCCGGCTGCCCGATGCGCATCGTCCGCCGGAATGAACCGCCTTCCAATTGAACGGGGGCGGTTTTCCATTTTGGAATAGGAAAAAATGAAAGAAACGAAAAAACAGAGAGTCTGTTTTTTGTCCCCTATAAGTTAAACCTTCCAGTCGGATTTATATAGGATCAATGATGAAAATATGAAACTTTAGGTGGCAGAACAAAAAATTGTTGATTTTATTCTTTTTTTATTTTACAATCTATGCAGATATTCCCTTTTATAGAAATAAATTGATTTAAAGGAGATGAGAGTATTATGAAAAAAATATTTTCGTCAATTGCACTTAGTTTATCATTAGTGTTGCCCACAATAGCTTTGGCTGCAGGAAGTAGTTATTCTATATCTTACTTTTTTGAAACAGGTTTAACGGGTCAAACAAGAAGTTTCACAGGTGGTAAAGATTTAGTGGGAGTGTTTTACTCGGTAGCGTGTCGTGATTACAATTGTAATAATACTTTTGACACTACAGATACATTCAACGTAGCCTTATATAGAGATGGATTTTGGTCAGATGATTATATTGGCTCCAGTAAAGCTCCCCGCTCTGGAAATAAAACAATTACTTGGAGTAGTGTAGGAGAGGGCGACTATTATATAAAACTATGGAAAACATCAGATGGCACATATGTTAAGAGTCAGTCTGGTTCCAAATTATATATAAAATAACTGTAGATCAGCATTTTTTATTACAATAATTTTTGCGATTAAAAAGACTAATAGGATCCCTTTGGCGACATGGAGCTGTTCAATGGGAATCTTTTGCATTGCGCGGTCACCAATGAACCCGACGACGTGAAATCTTTCCGCGACCGAAGAAGCTCCAGTCCAGCGGAAAGGATTTGTTGAGATTCGGCAATGTTGTACACGCAAGAGGACAGCACCACTGCTCCATACCGTTTCACCGCCCAAATGTGGCGAATCCGATAGCATAAGCTCCAGTTGATCTTTCGTCTGCTGGAAAAAGCATTTGATCGTCCCTGCAGTAAAATAAAAAACGATGTTTGGGGGGAGTTGTTTGTTAACCTTCGATATCCCAATAGTTTTCTTGTTTTTTATTCCTTTAGTTGTTTTGCTTATTAGACGAAATTATAAAAATATACCATTTTCTAAAAGTTTAATTTTTGTTATTTTTTACATCCATGTTGTTGTTGTTATTGGTATTACCTTGTTCCCCATTCCCTTCCAAAAGGAGTTGTTACATGACTTAAAAGCAAGTCATATCGAGAGCTCAATAAATTTCGTTCCCTTTTTATCTATTATTAAAATATTATCGTTACACTCAATTGGAACAGGTTTCGCACAAATTGGGGGCAACTTTTTGTTGCTACTTCCTCTAGGAATATATCTGCCACTTTTATTTTATAGAGTGAATAGCTTTAAAAGAGTATCTTTCATTGTTTGTTTATGCTCATTCATGATTGAATCTATGCAGTTTTTCATTTCTTTGATATTAAATTATCATTATAAAGCAGTAGATGTCGATGATGTGATATTGAACACATTGGGGGGACAATTTGGTTACCTCATATATCGGATCACGATTCCTTCAATTGAAAGGAATGTTGATTTATCACGTTTTACAAACAACTTGAGATTCAAGGAATAGCTTATCATTTCGTCCCGCCCGGGGCGGTGGCCGCGGGCTGCCCGATGCGCATCGTTCGCACGAACGAACCGCCTTCCGATTGAACGGGGCGGGTTTTGGTTTGGAAAAATGAGGGGCCAGAAAAAGTGAGGGAATTGTTTACCTGAGTTCGACGATCACTAGGCAAACAAAATTCCTCCCATCCCCATCACCTTCGCTTTCGTCCATTTGGCCTTCGGATCCTATTCGTTGTGAGCAAGCTGGAGATACGCTACGGTCGTTCCGTCTTTGTTTTTGCGTGTGGCTCGTCGCATGTACATGCCTATATGATAAACGATATTGGGCTTTTCATGTCTAACCTGTTTAGGTGAGAATGGGAATAACAACTTTCGGTGAAGGTGTATAAGGGAGAGTTCACAAGATGCAAAGTCAGCGAAACACGTAGAAAGCCGCCCCGCAAATGGGGCGGCTTTTCCTTTTGGACCGCACATGCGGCGTTCAGTTAAAAAATATTTTTGGCCGCACTTGAGTTCAAGGAACTCAAAGGGCATTATTTATCGTATGCTTGTTTTCCGAATCTTATGAAAAGAAAATTTGACAGAAGTGTCAAGAACGGTTTTCTGGATCTTCTCTAAGTTTAGTGTACATCCTACAGATTTTTTCGTCAATCAGGTCCATTTGTTCGCTTGTTAATTTGAAAACGCCGTCCTTTGCTTTTTTAGGTTTGAAAATGCGAATTTTGCTTATAGGCTGCATTTGGTTTGGAATGGCCACTGCCTTTTGGTGTGAGATCGACAACACCCTGCATGGATGTCCTTGATGGCTGTCTCCGTCATGCGGGAGGACATCACGAAGTTGACATGGCGCGTCAACACTGATTTTTTAGAATGAAATATGGGGTATCTTGAGTCTAGCCTTTGATCTATATTTTACGTAAAAAGGATGCAAATATGATGATGAAGTGGTATCAACGTTCGTTTTTCCAACCACCGCCAATCGACCCGAACCGAAACGAAGAGTCATTTCGACTGCAGCCGATCGAGTTGGACAGTGATAAGCCTCCCTTTTCGACGCTTGCCCAGTTTTTCCTTACCGAGCATGTGCTGTATGATGTGCCTGAATTGGTCACGGTCATCCCGATTCCAAACCGATTTGTTGTTGATGGCGCGTTTCCTCTTGACGCTGTGGACGCAAAGGAGTAAACTACTAATAACTTCACTTCTCTACCATATTAGCAAACTAAAGTATTTTGATAAAGGGCGTGGGGACATGGCAAAAAGGCTGTTCATGTTTGAGAAACCGTTAGGCATGCGCGATACGCTGCCGTTTTTATATGAAATGAAAAAGCAGGTGCGCTCGGTGATGGCGGAAGAAATCGAGCGCTGGGGCTATGAGTTTATCGAAACGCCGACGCTTGAGTATTATGAAACGGTCGGCGCGGCGTCGGCGATCGCCGATCATCGGCTGTTTAAGCTCTTGGACCAGCAAGGGCACACGCTCGTACTGCGGCCCGACATGACGGCGCCGATCGCCCGCGTGGCGGCGTCAAGGCTGTATGAGGACGGCAACCCGCTCCGGTTGGCGTACAACGCCAACGTGTTTCGCGCGCAGCAGCGCGAAGGCGGGCGGCCGGCGGAGTTTGAGCAGATCGGCGTCGAGCTGATCGGCGATGGCACGGTGGCGGCCGACGCCGAGGTGATCAGCTTAATGGCGGCGCTGCTGAAGCGCGTGGGTCTCGGCCGCTTTTCGGTGGCCATCGGCCATATCGGTTATGTCAATGCGCTCTTTTTGGAGATTTTAGGGAATGAAGAGCGGGCGAGTGTGCTGCGCCGCTTCTTATATGAAAAAAATTATGTCGGCTATCGCGAGCATGTGAAGTCGTTGCCGCTTTCGTCGATCGATCAAAAGCGGCTGTTGGATCTTCTTTCGCTGCGCGGCGGCCGCGAGGCGATCGAGGCGGCAAAAGCGCTGGCTTCGAGCGGGGAAGGGCAGCAAGCCGCCGATGAGGTGGCCGCGCTGTTTGCGGCGCTTGAGACGTATGGGGTGGCCGAGGCGGTGAAGCTCGATATGGCGTTGGTCAGCCATATGAGCTATTACACCGGCATTTTGTTTGAAGTGTACGCCGAGCAAGTGGGATTCCCGATCGGCAACGGTGGGCGGTATGATGAATTGCTGGCGAAGTTTTCCCGCCCGGCGCCGGCGACAGGGTTTGGCCTGCGCGTCGATCGGCTGATCGAGGCGGTTGGCGAGACGGATGTGCGCGAGGAGATCGAGTGCATCGTGTTCAGCCAAGAGCGGTTGGCGGAGGCGGTCGAGCTCGCCGAGGCGAAGCGGGCGGAAGGGCGCCGCGTCGTCTTGCAGCATATCGCCGGCATTCGCGATATTGACGCCTACAGCCAGCGCTATCGGTCGATCGTCTATTTGCTTGGCCGAAGCGGGCGCGAGGGGCAATGAGCGTCACGACGTGGGAGAACGCGGACAACAGCCATTCAACCCGCTGGTTCGCGCCTGCGGACGGGCGTGCCGCAATCTTTAAAGGGATGGCGGTTTGACGGAAGGGGCGTTAGCGAGAGCGTGGCGCTGACGCATGACGACAAGCAGGGAGGAAGACGGGATGCTGACGATTGCGATGCCGAAAGGACGCATTTTTGACGAGGCGGTCGAGCTGCTGCGCCGAGCGGACTATGCGCTGCCGCCGGAGTTTGCCGAATCGCGCAAGCTCGTCATTGATGTCGCTGAGGAACAAATGCGCTTTATTTTGGCGAAACCGATGGATGTGGTGACGTATGTGGAGCACGGAGTGGCCGATCTAGGCATAGCGGGGAAAGACGTTTTAATGGAGGAAGAACGAAACGTCTATGAGCTGCTCGATTTGCGCATCAGCCGCTGCCATCTGGCCGTCGCCGGGCTGCCCGGCGTCAAGATGAATGAAATCGCCCCAAGGGTGGCGACGAAATATCCGAACATCGCCTCAACGTATTTTCGCGAACAAGGCGAGCAAGTGGAAATCATCCGCCTGAACGGATCGATTGAACTCGCCCCGCTCATCGGCCTGGCCGACCGGATTGTGGACATCGTTTCCACGGGGCGGACGTTGAAAGAAAACGGGCTTGTCGAGCTTGAACGAATCGCCGAGGTGACGTCGCGCCTGATTGCCAATCCGGCCAGCTACCGGTTAAACAGCGGGGAGATCGAGCGGCTGGTCGATCGGCTCGCGGCGGTCATTCCCGAGCGGTGAGGCAAACGGAACGGTGCACAGACGAGAGACGCAAAAGACGGGGGAAGCGTCCAAAAAGCCATCGGATGGAAAGGAGAAAAGCCATGAAAATCGAACGAATCCAAGGCGGCGTCTCGCTAAGGCGGACGATTGAAAGCGGAACGGAGGAGCAGCGCCGAGCCGTGCTCGATATCATCGCCGCGGTGCGCGCCCGGGGCGATGCGGCGCTGAAAGAATATACGGAACGGTTTGACGGCGTCAAGCTGGATTCGCTGCGGGTGACGGAAGCGGAAATGGAGCGCGCGCATGCGTCCATGAGCGCGGAGATGCTGGAGATCATCCGTGAAGCGGCGGCCCACATTCGCGCCTATCATGAGCGGCAAAAGCGCCAATCATGGTGGATGACGAACGAAGACGGCACGATTCTCGGGCAAAAGGTGACGCCGCTTGACGCCGTCGGGCTGTATGTGCCGGGCGGGACGGCCGCCTATCCGTCGTCCGTGCTGATGAACGTCATTCCTGCGCAAGTGGCGGGAGTGAAGCGGATTGTCATCACCTCGCCGCCAAATAAAGACGGCACGCTGCCGGCTGGGGTGCTGGCGGCGGCGCATGAACTTGGGGTGGCGGAAATTTACAAAGTCGGCGGCGCGCAGGCGATCGCGGCGCTGGCGTATGGAACGGAAACGATTCGGCCGGTCGATAAAATTTTCGGACCGGGCAACATTTATGTGGCGTTGGCGAAACGGGAAGTGTTCGGGCATGTGGCGATCGACATGATCGCCGGGCCGAGCGAAATTGTTGTGCTCGCGGATGAGACGGCCCGCCCGGATGAGATTGCGGCGGATTTGTTGTCACAGGCCGAGCATGACGTGCGGGCGTCAGCCATTTTAGTAACGCCTTCAATGAAACTTGCCTTGGCGGTGGCGAGCGAGGTGGAACGGCAGCTTGAGACGCTGCCGCGCCGCGAGATCGCCCAAGCGGCGCTGGAAACCTACGGGGCCATTTATGTGACCGAGACGCTTGATGAGGCCGTTGAGGCGGTCAATGAGCTGGCGCCCGAGCATTTGGAAGTGATGACGGCGGAGCCGATGGCGCTGTTAGGGAAACTTCGCCATGCCGGGGCGATGTTTTTCGGCCGCTTCAGCTCTGAGCCGGTCGGCGACTATTTTGCCGGGCCGAACCACGTGCTGCCGACCAACGGCACGGCCAGATTCTCAAGCGGCTTGAGCGTCGATGAGTTTGTGAAAAAATCAAGCGTGATCGTTTACAGTGAAGCCGCCTTGAAACAACATGGCAACAAAATCGCCGCGTTTGCCCGCCTCGAGGGGCTGGAGGCGCACGCGCGCGCCATTGAGATGCGGCTGAAACGAGAAAGAGGGGAACGATAATGGCGAGAGAGGCGACGATCGCAAGAACGACGAAGGAGACAAGCATTCAGCTGACGTTTTCGCTAGACGGTGAAGGGAAGACGGAGCTCGAGACCGGCGTGCCGTTTTTGACCCATATGCTTGATTTGTTTGCGAAACACGGCCAGTTTGACTTGTTTGTTGACGCGAAAGGCGATACGCATATTGACGATCACCATACGACCGAAGATATCGGCATTTGCCTCGGGCAGGCGATCAAAGAAGCGCTCGGCGACAAAAAGGGAATCAAGCGGTACGGCCACGCGTTTGTGCCGATGGATGATGCGCTGGCGCAAGTCGTGATCGACTTGAGCAACCGCCCGCATTTGGAATTTCGCGGCGAATTTCCGGCGGCGAAAGTCGGCACGTTCGATGTCGAGCTCGTTCACGAGTTTTTATGGAAGCTGGCGCTGGAGGCGCGGATGAACTTGCATGTCATCGTTCATTACGGGCGCAATACCCACCATATGATCGAAGCGGTGTTTAAAGCGCTCGGGCGGGCGCTCGATGAAGCGACGATGGTCGACCCGCGCGTCAAAGGCGTCCCGTCGACGAAAGGGATGCTCTAACCGATCGAGGGGAGCGCTTCTCGCGGGGAAAAGCTTCGCGAGCGCAGGGAAGGCGTCCGGATCGAGGGGGCGCTTCCTGTGGGGAAAGCTTCGCGAGCGCAGGGAAGGCGTCCGAATCGAGGGCGGCGCTTCCTGTGGGGAAAGCTTCGCGAGCGCAGGGAAGGCGTCCGGATCGAGGGGGCGCTTCCTGTGGGGAAAAGCTTCGCGGGCGCAGGGAAGGCGTCCGGATCGAGGGCGGCGCTTCCTGCGGGAAAAGCTCCACGGATGCAGGAAAGGCGACCGGATGCCAAGGAGAGGTTTGCGCGTGAAGGGAGCGCCGTAAAAAGGATGCCGCCATACCGTTGTTCATTGAACAAGGGGATGGGCATGGATCAGCGAAGAAAGGAATGGGATGACGATGATCGGGATCATCGATTATGGGATGGGCAACTTATACAGCGTCAGCAAAGCGCTTGAGCGGCTTGGCTGTCCGTATATCGTGAGCGGGGACAACGAGGAGCTGGCGCGGGCAGGCGGGCTCATTTTGCCTGGCGTCGGCTCGTTCCGCGATGCGATGCACATTTTGCGTGAAACCGGGCTGGCCGATTTCATCCGCGCGGCGGCTGAAAACGGCACGCCGTTGCTCGGCATTTGTTTAGGGATGCAGTTGTTGTTTGACGAAAGCGAGGAAAACGGGCCGACCGAAGGGCTCGGGCTGCTTCGCGGCCGCGTCGTCCGCTTTCCGGGCGTGACGAAAGCCGGCGAGCCGTACAAAGTGCCGCACATGGGCTGGAATCAGCTTCGCTTTCATCGTCCGTCGCCGCTTCTTGATGGTGTCGAGGAAGGGCATGTGTATTTTGTCCATTCGTATTACGTCGTCCCGGGCGACGAAGAGGTCGTGCTCGCCAGCAGCGAATACGATGTCGACGTCCCGGCGGTCGTCGGGCGCGGCCACGTGTTTGGCACACAGTTTCACCCGGAAAAAAGCGGCGCGGTCGGCATGCACATCTTACGCAACTATGTCGGCATCGCCACAGGAAAGGAGAATGGCTGATGGCATCGTTTACGATTTATCCGGCGATCGATATGCGCGGCGGCAAATGCGTCCGCCTGCTGCAAGGCGATTACAGCAAAGAAACGGTGTACGGCGATTCGCCGGTCGCAATGGCCGAACAATTTGCCGCCCAAGGGGCGGAGTGGATTCATATGGTCGATTTAGATGGGGCGAAAGAAGGGCGGCGCGTCAACGACCGGTTTGTCATTGAGACGGTCCGCCGGTTTCCAGTGAACGTCCAAGTCGGCGGCGGCATTCGCACCGAGGACGATGTCGCCTACTATTTGGAGCGCGGCGTCGCCCGCGTCATTTTAGGGAGCGCGGCCATTGCCGATCCGCCGTTTGTGAAAGAGATGTTGAAAAAATACGGCCGCCGGATCGCCATCGGCATCGACGCCCGCGACGGCTTTGTGGCGACGGACGGCTGGGTGCAAACATCGAACGTGAAAGCGGAAGAGCTCGGAAGGATGCTTGCCGAGGCGGGGGCGGAGACGTTTATTTTCACCGATATTGCCACCGACGGCACACTGTCGGGGCCAAACATCGCTGTGGCGGTCCGTTTGGCCGAGGCGACGGGAAAAGAAGTGATTGCCTCCGGCGGCGTGCGCTCGCTCGACGATTTGCGCGCGCTTCGCGAATACGCCGGTCAAGGCATCGGCGGAGCGATCGTCGGCAAGGCGCTGTACACCAATCAATTTACGCTCGCGGAAGCGGTAAAGGCGGTGAACGAGCGGTGATTACGAAGCGCATCATCCCGTGCTTGGACGTAAAAGACGGCCGCGTTGTCAAAGGGGTGCAGTTTGTCCAGCTGCGCGATGCCGGCGACCCGGTCGAGCTTGCGAAGGCGTACGATGAGCAAGGAGCGGACGAGCTCGTGTTTTTGGACATTTCCGCCTCGCACGAAGGGCGGAAAACGATGGTCGATGTCGTCGAGCGCGTCGCTGCTCAGCTCGCCATTCCGTTTACGGTCGGCGGCGGCATTCATTCGCTTGATGACATGAAGCGCATGTTGCGCGCCGGGGCGGACAAAGTGTCGCTCAACACGGCCGCGGTGCTCCATCCTGCTTTGATCACCGAAGGGGCGGACTTTTTCGGCTCGCAATGCATCGTCGTCGCCATTGATGCGAAGTACGATCAGGCGCTCGGTTCTTGGCGCGTTTATACGCACGGCGGCCGCAACGCCACGGAATGGGAAGTCGTCGCCTGGGCGAAAGAAGCGGTGCGCCTTGGCGCCGGGGAGATTTTGCTGACGAGCATGGATGCCGACGGCGGGAAAAACGGCTTTGACCTCGAGTTGACGCGGCGAGTGAGCGAAGCGGTCCCGGTTCCGGTCATCGCCTCGGGCGGCGCCGGCAAGGCCGAGCATTTTTGGGAAGCGTTCGAAAAAGGAAAAGCGGACGCGGCGCTGGCGGCGTCGATTTTCCATTACAAAGAAACATCGGTCGGTCAAGTGAAGGCGTACTTGAAAGAAAGAGGGGTGAACGTGCGATGACAGCCGACATTCGCTTTGACGACAACGGGTTGGTGCCCGCCATCGTTCAAGACGCGCAAAGCAAAGAGGTGCTCATGCTCGCCTATATGAACAAAGAGTCGCTCGAAAAAACGCTCGCGACGGGGGAAACGTGGTTTTACAGCCGCTCGCGCCAAGCGTTGTGGCATAAAGGGGCGACGTCCGGGAACGTGCAGCGGGTGGTCGACATCCGCTACGACTGCGACGCCGACACGCTCCTTGTGCTGGTGGAGCCGGCGGGTCCGGCGTGCCATACGGGGACGTATTCCTGCTTTTCCCGCGCGCTTGACGGCGCGGGGCGCACGCCGGCGGCCGACCGGTTTGCGATTTTGAATGAGCTTGAACAAATCATCGCCCAGCGCGACGCCGAACGCCCCGAAGGAGCGTATACAACGTATTTGTTTGAAAAAGGCATCGATAAAATCTTGAAAAAGGTCGGCGAAGAAGCGACCGAAGTGATCATCGCGGCGAAAAACCGAAGCCATGAGGAGTTGAAATGGGAAGCGGCCGATTTGTTGTACCATTTGCTGGTGCTTTTGCGCGAACAAAAGCTGCCGCTTGACGCCGTGCTGGAGACGCTGGCCGAGCGGCACGCGCAAAAGGCGGGAGCGGGCGACAAAAAATAACAAGAGAAAAAAGAACGTCTGCCATCGCGCCGGCGTTCTTTTTCATAGAAAAACCGCATTCCTAAAGTTTCTTGCTTGTTTTCGCTCCTGATATGGTATACTGTTGTTCGACGAATTTTACGGACAACGGAGGACAGAATGGGAAAACAGCTGAAGCGATCATCACGAAAAGCAACGATTGTGCCGTTCATCCAAAGCGGGGATTTCTTTTTCAAAAAAGGGATGAAAGCATACGACCATGGTGATTTGGAAAAAGCGAGAAAATATTTCGAGCGCGCCGTCCGCTTGGATGAGCGCGATGCTTCATTCGCCTTGCAGCTTGCGCTTGTGCTGTCGGAGCTTGGCGAATATCAGTTTTCCAACCAATGGCTGCTGAAAATCATTCACGATTTGGATGAGACGATGTACGACTGTTTGTATTTTTTGGCGAACAATTTTGCCTGCCTCGGGCTGTTTCGCGAGGCAAGGCAATACGCCGAACGCTATTTGACGCATGAGCCGGACGGAGAGTTTGCCGACGATGCGGCAGACTTGCTTGAGCTGCTTCGGCTCGATGGCTCGGAATGGACGGAAGAGCAGGAAGACCTCATGGCGCTCGAGGATCGCGCCCGCCGCTTGCTGGAAGAGGAGCGGTTTTCGGAAGCCATTGAGGCGCTCGAGGCGATTGTCGCCCGCTATCCCGACGTTTGGGCGGCGCATAACAACTTGGCGCTTGCCTATTTTTACAGCGGCGATATCGAAAAAGCGAAAAAGAAAGTGCGTGACGTGCTCAAGCGCGACCCCGGCAATTTGCATGCGCTTTGCAATGCGCTTGTGTTTGCCCACTATTTGCGCGACGAAGAGCAGGTGGCGGCGCTGTGCGAGACATTGGCCGGCCTGTATCCATTTTTTCATGAGCATCAATATAAGCTCGGGGCGACGTTTGCGCTCGTCGGGCGGTTCGATTTGGCGTTCCGTTGGCTGCACCGTCTGTATAAGCAAAGGTTCCACGGTGACGGGCCGTTTTATTATTGGCTCGCTTGCGCTGCCTACTATACCGGGCATGAACCGCTTGCTCGGCAAATGTGGGAAGAGTTTCTCGCGCTTCATCCGGAAAAACGCGGCGAGGAGCCGTGGGCGGCGGCATCGCTCACGGATGAATGGTTGATTCGCATGATTGCTTTGTTTGAGAGTGGTGAACTGGCTGACTGGTTGTACGGGTTGTATTTGTTCAGCCGTTCACATCGTTCGAAAGAAATGACAATGTCGCTCGCCGTTTGCCGCTTGTTGCCGGCCGATCCGCGACTTCGTCCATTTATCGATTACGTTTTGTTCGGTTTAACCGATGGCCCGTCCGCCTGGGCGGCGAACATCGTCCGCATGGTCGATGTGCTTTCCGCACATAATGAGGAAAAGGAAGCGCTCTGTCGCTTTGCCTTTGCGATGGCCGTTCATCCGTCGGCTGATCGCGAACCGTTTGCGAACGGAGCTGCATGGGCGGCAGCGATTGAATACATGTGGCGCCGACAGCAAGGAGAGCGTGTGACGCAAAAAGAAATGGCGGTCAAATACGGCGTCTCGGCGGCGACAGTGCAAAAATACGTGCAAAAAGCGCGCCGGCTCTATACATGAGCAAATCAATAGACAGGGCGAATCGACTTCTATACGATGAAAATGGAAGGATTCTCGAGCGAAGGAGTGGACGGTGTGGCAGACGAAAAAATTTACGATGTGATTATTGCCGGAGCCGGGCCGGCGGGGCTGACGGCGGCTGTCTATACATCGCGAGCCAATTTGTCGACGCTGATGATCGAGCGCGGCGTCCCGGGCGGGCAGATGGTCAACACTGAGGAAGTCGAGAACTACCCAGGGTTTGAGACGATTTTAGGCCCGGAATTGGCGACGAAAATGTTTGAACATGCAAAAAAATTTGGAGCGGAGTATGCTTACGGCGACGTGAAAGAAATCATCGACGGCGAGGCGTACAAAACGGTCATCGTCGGCGACAAAGAATACAAGGCGCGCGCCGTCATCATCGCCACGGGAGCCGAATATAAAAAGCTCGGCGTTCCGGGCGAGGCGGAGCTCGGCGGCCGCGGCGTTTCGTACTGTGCGGTGTGCGACGGGGCGTTTTTCAAAGGAAAAGACTTGGTCGTCGTCGGCGGGGGCGACTCGGCGGTGGAAGAGGGCGTCTATTTGACGCGGTTTGCCAATAAAGTGACGATTGTCCACCGCCGCGACAAGCTGCGGGCGCAAAAAATTTTGCAAGACCGGGCGTTCGCCAATGAGAAAATTGATTTCATCTGGAACCATACAGTGAAACAAATCAACGAAAAGGACGGGAAAGTCGGCAGTGTGACGCTTGTGCATACGCAAACGGGTGAAGAGCGTGAATTTCCATGCGACGGTGTGTTCATTTACATCGGGATGGCGCCGCTCTCGAAGCCGTTTGTGAGCCTTGGCATCACGAATGAAAACGGCTATATTGTGACGAACGAGAAGATGGAGACGAAAGTGCCGGGCATTTTCGCCGCGGGAGATGTACGGGAAAAAACGCTCCGGCAAATCGTCACCGCGACCGGCGACGGCAGCATCGCCGCCCAAAGCGCCCAGCACTACGTCGAGGAACTGAAAGAAAAGCTTCATAAGCAAGGGGTTCGCTGAACCGGTAACGAAATCGCAACAAAACCGTAATGGTGATTTAATCCAGATGTAACACGAATGCAATAGAAGTGTCGTATGCTATAAGTAAGTAATTGACCCCCTTTTATATAGATCCTTTCATTTGGCGCGGGCGTTTGTCCGTGTCTCTTTTTTGTTTTGCGCCTGCCTTCCGCCGTGCTCTGCAAACAGCTGGGGAATGGCGTCTTTCGGTTGGGAAACGAAGTGTGGGGCCCGTGGTTTTTGCAGGCGGGAAAGCGGACGGTTTCCAGCGGTTTGAAGGTGGAGCAGCCTAACTATTTATGGTAAAATGAAACTGATTATGTGTGTTTGCCGAATGGTTGGGGTGAACAAATTGCAACGGGTGACAAACTGCGTATTATATAAAGACGGCCAAGTGCTGCTTTTGCAAAAGCCGAAGCGCGGCTGGTGGGTCGCTCCGGGCGGCAAAATGGAGCCCGGCGAGACGGTGCGTGAAGCGTGCATTCGCGAATACCGAGAAGAGACAGGCATCTATTTGAAGAATCCGGAGCTGAAAGGCGTCTTTACGATCGTGATGAAAAATGGGAATGAAACGGTGTCGGAGTGGATGATGTTTACGTTTTTCGCCGACGACTTCATCGGTGAAAATGTGCTGTCTTCCGAAGAAGGGACGCTCGCCTGGCATAAAGTGGAGACGCTTTCGACGCTGCCGATGGCCCCTGGCGACTATCATATTTTGGACTACGCCTTGAAAGGCAAAGGGGTCATGTACGGGGTGTTTGTGTATACAGAGGAGTTTGAACTGCTTTCGTATCGGTTGGATCCGAGTTGATGGAGAGGAGAGACGACAATGGGGCAAAACGGAGCGCTGCCACCGATTCAGCTTGTCATCATCACCGGCATGTCCGGTGCAGGCAAAACGGTGGCGATCCAAAGCTTTGAAGACCTCGGCTTTTTTTGTATTGACAACTTGCCGCCGACGCTGCTGCCGAAATTTTTGGAGCTCGTGAAAGAGTCCGGAAATAAAATGAATAAGGTTGCTATCGTCATCGATTTGCGCAGCCGCGACTTTTTCGACCATTTGTTCGCTGCGCTTGATGAGTTGGCCGAGCAAGCGTGGGTCATCCCGCAAGTGTTGTTTTTGGACGCCCAAGATTCGACGCTGGTCGCCCGCTACAAAGAAACGCGGCGGACGCATCCACTCGCGCCGAACGAGCCCCCGCTTGAGGGGATCCGCCTTGAGCGGAAGCTGCTGGAAGAAATCAAAGGACGGGCGCAAATCATTTACGATACGACGGGGCTCAAGCCGCGCGAGCTGCGGGAGAAAATCATCCGCCAGTTTTCCTCGCACGCTCAATCCGGGTTCACCATCAACGTCATGTCGTTTGGGTTTAAGTACGGCATTCCGATTGATGCGGATTTGGTGTTTGACGTCCGCTTTTTGCCGAACCCGCATTACATTGAACATATGCGGCCAAAAACCGGGTTGGACGATGAGGTATCATCCTACGTGCTCAAGTGGGGGGAAACGCAAAAGTTTTTGGAAAAGCTGATCGACTTGTTGTCGTTTATGCTGCCGTATTACCAGCGCGAAGGAAAAAGCCAACTGGTGATCGCCATCGGCTGCACGGGCGGCCAGCACCGCTCAGTGACGCTCGCCGAATACATCGCCCGCCATTTTTCGACCGACTATAAAACCGCTGTCTCGCACCGGGACATGGAGAGGGGAAAGGACATACACCGATGAGGAACGAACAAGCAGCGAAACTGGTCGTCATCGGCGGCGGCACCGGGCTTCCCGTGCTGCTGAGGGGGCTGAAGCAGCATGAATTGGATTTGACCGCCATTGTCACCGTCGCCGATGACGGCGGAAGTTCCGGGCGGCTGCGCGATGAGCTGCACATCCCACCGCCTGGAGATGTCCGCAACGTGTTGGCCGCGCTGTCTGACGTCGAACCGCTCATTGTCGAGCTGTTCCAGCACCGTTTTCAAAACGGCAACGGCTTATCCGGCCATTCGCTCGGCAATTTGATTTTGGCGGCGCTTACGTCGATTACCGGCGATTTTGTCAAGGCGATCCGCGAGATGAGCAAAGTGTTGAACGTGCGCGGCCAAGTGTTGCCGGCGGCGAACAAAAGCGTCGTCTTGCACGCGGAGATGGAAGACGGTTCCATCATCTCTGGCGAGTCAAAAATCCCGAGGGCGGGGAAAAAAATTAAGAGGGTGTTTTTAACCCCAGAGGATATTGAGCCGCTGCCGGAGACGGTTGATGCCATCCGCCGCGCCGATTTGATTGTCATCGGCCCGGGGAGCTTATACACGAGCATTTTGCCGAATTTGCTCGTGCCGAAAATCGGGCAGGAAGTGTGCAAGGCAAAGGCGAAAAAAGTATATATATGCAACATTATGACTCAGGCCGGCGAGACGCCGCACTATACGGTGAGCGACCATGTGGAGGCGCTTCATGCTCATCTTGGCGGCCCGTTTTTGGACGCGGTGATCATCAACAGCGGGGTGATCCCGGAGGCGATCCGACGCCGCTATGAGGCCGAGCGGGCCGAGCCGGTGCGTGACGACAGCAGCGGGCTTTCGTTGCAAGTCATCCGCGATGATATTGTCACGTATGAAGATGGGGTGATTCGCCATAATACGGCGAAAGTCGCCGCCCTTCTTCTCGGGCTTCTCTCCTGCTCTTGAGGGAAGGGGCTGAGTGGAACGCCAAGCGCCATCATGGGGAGGCGGCGCTTCCGATGGCCGCGCCGAATGTCAGGCACCTCCACCGGCCGGATGCGGGGAACGAATGGAGGTGGAGCGATCGTGTCTTTTGCATCGGAAACGAAGAAAGAATTGACCCATTTGGAAGTGAAGTCTTGCTGCTTGCGGGCGGAGCTGTCGGCGCTTTTGCGCATGAACGGTTCGCTGTCGTTTTCCGGCGGGCGAATGGCCGTCGATGTTCAGACGGAAAATGCGGCGATCGCTCGGCGCATTTATACGCTGCTGAAAAAAGGGTATGATGCCGCCGTCGAGCTGTTCGTCCGCAAGAAAATGCGCTTGAAAAAAAACAACGTCTACATCGTCCGCGTCACCGATGGTGCGGCTGAGCTCCTTCGCGAGCTTTACATTGTGAACGGCGATTTTTCGCTCATCCATGATATTTCTCCGGAACTCGTCAAGAAAAAATGCTGCAAGCGCTCGTATTTGCGCGGGGCGTTTTTGGCTGGCGGTTCGGTCAACAATCCGGAGACGTCGTCCTACCATTTGGAGATTTTTTCGCTGTATGAGGAGCATAACCGGGCGTTATGCGAATTGATGAACAGCCACTTTCTTTTAAATGCGAAAACGTTGGAACGGAAAAAGGGGTTTATTACGTATTTAAAAGAGGCCGAAAAAATCGCCGAGTTTTTGAACATCATCGGCGCCCATCAGGCGCTGCTCCGCTTTGAGGACATCCGCATCGTCCGCGACATGCGCAACTCGGTCAACCGGCTTGTCAATTGCGAGACCGCCAATTTGAACAAAACGATCGGTGCCGCGCTCCGGCAGGTCGAAAACATCCGCTACATCGATGAGACGATCGGCCTTGATTCGCTGCCGGCCAAGCTGCGGGAAATCGCGAAGCTTCGCATTGAGCATCAAGACGTGACGCTGAAAGAGCTCGGCGAGATGGTCGCCGGCGGGAAAATCAGCAAATCCGGCATCAACCACCGGCTGCGCAAAATTGATGAGATCGCGGAGCGGCTGCGGGCCGGAAAGCCGGTCGATTTCCATAAATCGCTGTAAAGGGGAGATGGAGAATGGTTGAAAAACAAGTGGAAGTGAAATTAAAAACCGGGTTGCAGGCGCGCCCGGCGGCGTTGTTTGTCCAAGAAGCGAACCGTTTTTCCGCTGATATTTTTTTGGAAAAAGACGGGAAACGTGTCAACGCAAAAAGCATTATGGGCTTGATGAGCCTTGCCATCGGCCATGGAGCGGTGGTCACGCTCGTGGCCGACGGGCCGGATGAGCAAGAAGCGATCGAAAAGCTCGCCGCCTATGTGCAAAGGGACAAGTAAGGCGGCATGAGGGCTTTAAGGAAACGGAAAAGGCTGCTCCGTTTTGGTCGGAAGCAGCCTTTTCTGCTGTTTTGTTTTTCGTCCATGTCGAGGCAGGCGCGGCTCTATCGCGGTTCTGCCGACGTTTGCTTTGGCTTATTTTTCATCAGCGCGCGTCAGCACGCGGTCAATGATGCCGTATTCTTGCGCTTTTTGCGCGGTCATAAAGTTGTCGCGGTCCGTATCGCGCTCGATCACTTCGATCGGCTGGCCGGTGTTTTCCGATAGAATGCGGTTCAATTTGTCGCGCAGGAACAAAATGCGCTTCGCCGCGATTTCGATTTCTGTCGCTTGCCCTTGGGCGCCGCCGAGCGGTTGGTGGATCATGATTTCACTGTTCGGCAAGGCGAATCGTTTCCCTTTCGCACCAGCGGCCAGCAAAAACGCCCCCATGGAAGCGGCCATGCCGATGCAAATCGTCGAGACGTCCGGCTTGATGAACTGCATCGTGTCGTAAATCGCCAAGCCGGCTGTGATCGAGCCGCCCGGGCTGTTAATGTACAAAGAAATATCTTTGTCCGGGTCTTCCGCCGCCAAAAACAACAGCTGCGAGACGATCGAGTTGGCCACTTGATCGTCGATCGGGCTGCCAAGGAACACAATTCGGTCTTTCAATAAGCGTGAATAAATGTCGTACGCCCGCTCCCCGCGGTTCGTCTGTTCGATGACAGTCGGAATCAAATACATCAAAAAACGCCTCCTTTTCCATCTTAATGGATCAATATGTACGTCTTCATCATACACGAATGGTCAATGAAGGTCAAACAAAACGCCTTCTCCATTCTTTATAACATATTCGCGGCTGGGGGCGAACATCCCTCTTTTCATCATAACCGCTTTTTCATTTTTTTAACCCGTTGCCCGCGGCTGTGTCATTGATGGGGAAGGAACAAAGATTCCATTTTTCCTGTTTTTTATTGCATTTTTCCTCTTGCATTTTTGTGCGATCCTGCTATAATAGAACATGCGACGGAACGAAACAGAGAAATCATAAAATGATATGCCCTCGTAGTGTAGTGGATAGCACGAGAGATTCCGGTTCTCTTAGCGTGGGTTCGAATCCTGCCGAGGGCGCTACGCGTATAGGATCTATCATTTTTGAGTGCGGCCGCGTTTGCGGTCGTTTTTTATTTTTGGGAATCCCGAAAAAAACGATAGAATCCGAAAAAATTTTGCACGAATTTTGCACGGCTATTTGGCATGATACAGCTCCTCCATCGCGAGATCAACTTGACGGGACTCTTTTTGTTCCATCTCATCTAAAATGTGCGAGTACGTTTGTAAAGTGGTTACAATATCTTTATGGCCCAGTCTTCGTGAAACGTATTTGATATTCACTCCTTTATACAAGAGCATGGATGCGTGAGTATGCCGGAGCCCGTGACAAGTGATCGTTTTAATCCCGATTTTTTTGCATAATGCTCGCAACGTTTTATTGACCGCGTTATTTGTCACAATTTCCATTTTTGAATTGATAAACACTAAATTTTTCGTGTTTCTCAATCCAGTTTTCATAGCTAATTCATTTTGATGTTTTCGGAGTTCCTGGTAACGTCAAGAATTTTGTGTAATGTAAAATAGATAGGGTATCTCTGAAATGGATTTGGAATAGAGGGGGCTGTTTCCTCCACACAGGAGACTGAATATTCAGTCTCCTGTGTGGAAAGGGAAAATCCCCTTATCTCATTGATTTACATTATTTGGTTAATTGTAACGTTCTTCAAACATTCGTTGAAGGGCTTCATGCGCTTGAAGCGGGAGACTTCTTTCGGAACTATGTTAAAAAGATAAAAAACCCCGGCAGATAGCCGAGATTTTGATTATTGCAGGGATTCTGCAATCTTGATTAATTTGTCGGCTTTAATGTTCATACCTCGGACATTAAAGTAACGACCATCTTTCCAAAATATCAATTGAATAGGATCATGTTCGCCACGCTTAATCAACCATGCATCTACGCCAGCTACTTGAATTTTTTCTCCTTTTGAGAGAACATTCATCGGCTTAACTGTTCCATCATCATCGGATTGAATGATCAACAATTCTTTTCGTTGATACTTTAACTTCTTATCAGCGTCTTTATCCACCCACGCCTGTTTGACAACCGTTAGTTTTTTGGCTCCTTGAGTAACTACCTCTGTTTTAGGTTCAAGTTCTTTCACATCTTCCGGAAGCACAGTCGGTTTTTTGGCTTTAAACGGCAGTTTGTCTTGGGCAATTCCATTAAAACGTTCGACCTTTATTTTTGTATCTTCTGTCACTTTCGTGTTTTGATAGGAATTTGCTGATGTTGCTTTTTCTTGTGAAACAAAACCGGAAATAACAACAGCAAGTGCTGCTCCTACAATACCGCCAATTATGAGATTTTTCTTCTTCATGATAACCCCCCTTATAAGCACATGTACGTTAATCTTTCAAAATCATGGTCAACATGCCAATAGTCCTCGGAATTGTTAGTTGTTACATCAATATACCATCCATAACATGCATCACGCAAATAGGTAGCCGGATAGCTATCGGTTAAGTTATAGTTCCATTCATAATATTGAGTAGAACCTAAATAACCAACATAGACCCGATAATCCTCAAACTGTAAATTAGCACATTATTTCAGAATCCCTTTTTCAAATTATTTCGGACGGATTCGGAAATAATGTGCAAAATCTTTGCGAATTATTCCAGGTTTTGCAGATTATTTCCGAACATTTGCACATTATT
>NZ_SDLA01000014.1:0-80271 GCF_013096845.1 Geobacillus sp. BMUD | reverse complement strand
AATAATGTGCAAATGTTCGGAAATAATCTGCAAAACCTGGAATAATTCGCAAAGATTTTGCACATTATTTCCGAATCCGTCCGAAATAATTTGAAAAAGGGATTCTGAAATAATGTGCTAATTTACAGATCAAGAAAAAATAGAAATGAGTAATGCCCAAAAAGTCAAAGGAATTCGTGGGAATCGCTCAATGGAAAAAGAAGAGAGAAGGAAAGAAGAAGCCTTTTTATTAGCGGATTCTGACCAATCGACTCAAAGAACTATTTCAGAAGAACATGTCGAAGACACGCAGCCGAAAAAGAGTGTTTCCAGAATCGAGTTATTACGACAAAAACAAAAGGAGAAGTTGATGCATGCAAAAAACAGTCAATGAAACACAGATTCTGCATGGTAAAACAGTAGTTGATGCGATTTATAGCCCTCAGATCGTTCAAGATTATGAAAACAATCCATTGATTGAAGCACTTCCTCCTATTCTTACGGAGGAAGAAGTAATTGAACAAATATCCGTATTCCCTCCATTTAATGAAAAAGAACGTTCGTTGAATGCTAATTATCGATTTCATTGTGTGCAGAGGCTGTTTCAATACTTTCAACCATTTGAAAAACATTTAGACCTTGAACAACGAATTTCAAGAGCCATCCGTCAAGGGTATCTTCACCGAAATCCAATGCAAAAAGAAGAAGTCATGAGAATTCATGAAAGTTACCAAGCGATAAAAGAGGGGAAGTTTTTAAAGAGCTATCAAACAGAAACAAAACGAACAGCAGCTGGCTTTACGCTTATTGGTCTTTCAGGAATCGGAAAATCGACCGCAATTGAAAGAGTGTTATCTTTTTATCCGCAAATTATTAAGCATCATGAGTATCAAGGGAAACCATTTATTTTTACTCAGATTAGCTGGATGAAGCTGGACTGTCCGTTCGATGGTTCATTAAAAGGCTTATGTATAAGCTTTTTTGCAGAATTGGATCGATTGCTGGGGTCCAACTATCTAAACAAATTTGGATCGCAAAAAAATACCACAGATTTAATGTTACAACGAATGGCTCATCTGGCAAGTCTCCATGGGATAGGCTTACTCATTATCGATGAGATTCAGCACCTCAGTCTTAGTAAGAGTGGCGGATCAGACAAAATGCTGAACTTTTTCGTCACATTGGTTAACACCATTGGTATTCCCGTTTTGCTGGTTGGAACAAATAAAGCTGTTTCGGTTTTACAAAGTGAATTCCGGCAAGCAAGACGGGGAAGCGGGCAAGGGGATATGGTTTGGTCCCAGATGCCAAAAGATGAGTCATGGGAGTTATTTGTCGAAGGTATGTGGGAATATCAGTGGACAACCAATTATACACCGCTAACCAGTGAATTCAGTGATTTGATTTATGAGGAAAGCCAAGGAATCCTCGATATTGCTGTCAAACTCTTCATGCTATCACAGGTAAGAGCGATTGCGACAGGGGAAGAGAAATTAAGCAAACAAATCATCAAACAAGTGGCAAACGATAGCTTAAGATTGGTTCGACCGATGTTAAAGGCATTGAGATCAGGGATTCCAAGTGAGATTGCCAAATACGAAGATATTCGTCCCATTGATATTGATGAGGAAATTGAAAAATATAAAGCCTCCATTGATTTGCAAGAAAAGATTCGCATTCAAAAGAAGATACAAGAACAAAAACGTCAAAAAAGGGAGCAATCCCTTTTAGAAGAGGTGACACTGCAACTGTTAGCTATGGACTTTGAGCCCAAAGAAGTCCAGACTGCCCTAAAGAAAGTCTTTAAAAAGTTTGGCGAAGATATTGAAAAACCAATGGTGATAAAAGAAGCGGTAAAACTCCTTATTGAAAAGGATGAGAAGAAAGACAATGCTCAAATCAAAACCAAGAAAGCCAAATCAAAATCGGAAAATTATTTGGGTCGCTTAATGGAAGAAGCAAGGAATAAGAAAAAATCAGTTCACGAATGGTTTCTTGATAAAAACATTGTCAAACAACCTTTAGATGATTTCTGGGAGGAGGATGACCATGCTACTTTGGTTTCCAACGCCGTATCCTGATGAGCTTCTATATAGCGTATTCGCGAGGTATCATGTGCGGTCCGGAAATACAAGTCCTAAAATGACGACCGAAGAATTGTTTGGAAAACGGACCATCCGATCAGTTTGGGACTTACCAGCCAATTTGAATACTTTGTTGAGTCGAATGGGTCCTTATTGGGATGCAGATAACCTAATTTTCAATCATACGATGTATTCGTATTATGCAGCCTTTTTACTTCCAAAGCAGGCGGATCAAGTAAAAAAATCCATGATGGAGGATAAAGGGAGCACCATTCACACCCGTATCGGAGTTTCAGCAAGTAATGTGAAGACAAAAACGAAGCTTTGGGTGTGTAGTGATTGTATCAAAGAGGACATGGACACGTATGGCGAAACGTATTGGCATCGTATCCATCAAGCTCCTGGCGTGTTTATTTGTCCAAAACATGAAACGATATTGGAAGAAACAGCGGTATCTACAAAAACTGAAAACCAACACGAATATGTAATCGCAACCCCTTTTATTGAAAGAAAACGGATGAATCTGGATGGGTTGCAAAAAGAAGAACTTCAGTTGCTTTTAAAAATTGCTCAAATAACGGAGTTCCTGCTAACAAATAGACATCTTCAGACACAAGATAATATCGTTAGGGAAAAGTATGTTGAGCTTTTAAAACAAAAAGGATTTGCCAGTCCTAATGGGTTTGTAAAACGTGATAAATTATATCAGAGCTTTACTTCAAAGTTTTCCGACCGCTGTTTGGAACTTTTACAGTCTCCCGTATTGTTCGAAGAAACCAATTGGTTAACGATGATATTTCAAAAACACCGGAAATCCTTTCATCCGATACGGCATATACTAGTCATGCTGTTTTTAGAAACCGACTTGGATCATTTGTTTAATAAAGAGCAGTATAATCCTTTTGGTAAAGGTCCTTGGCTATGTTTAAATGTCGCATGTCCCAATTATCATAAACCAGTTGTTACATCTTTAACCATAACCAGATGTTATGATACAGGGAAACCGGTTGGAACATTTCGTTGTGACTGTGGGTTTGTTTTTTCAAGAAGAGGACCGGATAAAAACAGTAATGATCGGTATCGTATTGGCACGATAAAAGAATACGGTAAGGTTTGGAAGGATAAACTGACCGAATTAGTGAACGAAGGGTATTCACTTACAGATATATCAAAAGAATTACAGACGGACCGAGCAACAATTAAAAAGTACGCTGCCGAATTAGGATTAAAAGTACCATGGAAATTACCGAAAATCGAAAAGGACAACCCAAAAGAGCTACTGGAACAATACGAAGACCAATTAGCGGAAAGAAAAAATAAATGGCTTGAACTACAAGAGTTATACCCTGAAAAATCAAAGACGGAATTACGAAAAATGGCACCTGATGTTTATGCGTTTTTGTACCGACATGATCGTGATTGGCTTAATAAATATTCTCCTTCAAAGAAAAGAATTCAACCCCCTAAGCAACGTGTAAATTGGGACAAGCGAGATAAAGAAATCTTAAAAATGGTCAAGGAAGTTGTTCGGACATGGGATTTGGGAGCTGATAAGCCAACAAGGATTACAAAGACGTCCATTGGCAAGAAAATCAATCAATTGTCCTTGCTTGAGAAAAAAGGTGATAAATTGCCCAAAACCATGAATTATATTTCTCAAGTAGAAGAAAGTTTAGAATCGTTTCAAATGAGACGAGTGGAATTTGTAATCGAGAAATTAAAACAAGAGGAACAACCTATCATTGAATGGCAAATTTACAAAAAGGCGGGGCTTCGCCCCACCATTTCGAATGAAGTAAAAAGGTTTATTTCGTTAAAGGTAACGGAGTATGAAACTGTTAATAAGAAACATGTTTGATTATCGAGTAAAATCCCTGTGTTTTTCCATAATTTAACGATTTCCTATTATGCAAAAGCACTTTGTTAGCACAATAAGCGATAGAAGCCTCAGCAACAACATCTTCCGCTTGCAGTTTGCATCTTTAACTTGATACAATTATAATTGCCAAGCTTGGGCAACTTGGTGCTTCGGCTTTTTCGCCCTCGAGGTGTATAAATGTTCCGAAGATTGTCAGATTGGATGAAAAAAAGTGTCGGATTTAGTACGAAAGAATATTTTTCGCTAACACCACCGCATCATTACAAGGAGTATTCTTTGTTAGGTGTCAAGTGGAAGAAAAAAATTAAAAAGGATTAATAACGACACTGCTCTCTAGGGGGCTCCTCCCCCTAGGAGCTATATCCAATCGCCCTTTTTTTCATCCTTTAATTATTTTCTTTAAAAAATAAGATATTCCTTTTTATGAAGAGTATCTTTACATTAAAAAACGAACTTCAATCTCTAAGGTTCGTTTTTTATCTTCGTTTTTTTGTCTTCTTATGCTATTGTACTGGATCTCAATATAAGGTTAGCCAGATTAGTTTAAATAGCGGCTTCCCAATTTATCAACCAATTTCCATACATATCCATGCTTTTATAAATAAATGATATATTCAGTTACGGTTCCCAACTTTTTTTGTCATTGAACAGAAATGAATAACTTTAATTTCTATTATGAGCAAGGGATATACCCTTGCTCTTTTGTATTTGTAGTTTATTACCAATTTTTATTGTGCAAACATTTTAAGAATGTATGTTCTTATTGGAGTATGTTTGATATAATATTTTTTGGAAAATTATTACGAAAAGGGGGAGATTGCGATGAGCGTACAATCACACATTGATAATTTAGCTAGTAAGTTAAATTTGAAGCAAGATGAAAAAGACAAAATAGAAAAATCAATCGCTACTTTATCAGACAGATTAAACAGGTATTTTGATGGTGAACTTATGGATCATTTTAAATTCGGCTCATATACTAGGGGGACTATTTTACCTAGAAAAGCAGATGAATACTCCGACGTCGATTATATGGTCATCTTCAAGAATCCAAACAATTATAAACCCCAAACGTTGCTTAATTATTTGAAGAGCTTTGTCAATTATTATTATCATAGTTCAGAAATTTATCAATCTCATCCAACGATTGTGCTCGAGTTAAATCATATTAAGTTTGAATTAGTTCCAGCAAAAAAAGACATTTGGGGTAATATTTACATACCATCTCCATCATCTTCTTTTGAAGAATGGATGAAAACCGATCCTAACGCTTTTAACAAAAAGTTAACTGATGCGAACGTGAAGTATTTTTATAAGATAAAGCCGTTGGTGCGTTTAATGAAATACTGGAATAGGTTAAATGGAAGTTATCTTTCTTCTTACGAATTAGAAAATTGGATTGTTGAAAATTATTATTGGAACTGCAACAATCTAAAGGATTTTGTGTATAGTACCTTCGAAAAACTGAGCTATAACTATAGCGATCCACAAGGTTATAAGGATAAAGTGGATAGAGCTAAAAAAATCATAGCTCAAACAAAAGAATATGAAAGGAATAATATGCCATACTCAGCAGAAGCGGAAATAAAGAAGTTATTTCCAGATTTTTAAAAGGAGAAAATATAACTATGACGACAGGACGTATTGATACAATAGATGCTTACTTTCAAAAAGTTTCTCGTGTTAACAAGTGGAATAGCTTCTTGTTTTGGTTTTCTGTTTTTTGTTCTATTGCTGTATTTTTTACTAATAATAAACCTACGGTTAATTATATAATGAATATTATATTTATTATTACTACTGTCTTATACTTTATTATCAATAACTGGCTAACCCTTTTTTTATTAAGAGAGGCACAGAATAAAAGAAGGATACATCTGTTGTCTGATTCACTGGGAGTAAATCTGGATGATGAACAAACAAATTTATATTATAACAATTCACAAAGTCCTTCGATTATACGTCTAGGTGTTAATGTATTTGAAAACTCCTTATTTACATGGAGAATAACTGAAGAGATGGCAAAAAATGAAAGGCTAAAAGTATCACTGTATGTATTGATTTGGTTACTTGTGATGCTCATTCGGGAGGTAAATTTGAACTTTATCGCAATAATAGCCCAAACATTATTTACTTCTGGCTTAATTGTTAATTACGTAAAGTTGGAAATTTTAAGAAACTCATGTGCCCAATTATTCAATGAGTTTAGACAAATCTTTTTAATAAATGGTTTAAACACTAATCATCAGATTGTTGCTACCATACTAAGTCTTGTCTTTCGATATGAAACAGTTGTCGCCAGTATGGGGGTTCATCTATCCAGTAAAATTTTTCACAGGATAAATCCAGCGGTTACAGATGAATGGGAATCGGTAAAACGAAACTTGCATTTATAAAATAAATCGACATAGTTTAGTACCCGACTTTTTTGTCATGCAAAAAAAAATCGCGGTACCCGACTTTATTTTTTACGAAATGTAAAATCGAACGTAAGAATGCGGGTTTTATCGTTTCACAGTACCCAACTTTTCTGTAATTTAACATGTTGTAACAAAAGGTTAGATGCCGAACCAAAAAGCTGAAAACGAAAAGGCCTGTTGGGTGAGTCTAACAGGCCTTTTTTGTAAATAGGCTACGGTTGACCATTTGGTCGCCTTTACCATACAAAAAGCTTCGCAGATTTTGTTTCCTTGGCTAGAAAGAAACATGATGGCCAAGCATATGTTGTAGCGAAGAACTTTTGGGGAGACATGAACCTATTTGGGTGAATGGGTTTTGAGCACAGCTATTTCACCCAAGGAGTCCGGTTCATGTCTCTTTTTTTGTTTGATTGCAAATTTATGTTAGTGGATTTGCTCATCTGTAGTTAAAAAATTAAATAAAATCTTTTGTTTTCATCTTGTTAAGGTGCGCAATGTGAGGTTTCCGATAACTGTGCCCATAAAAATAGATCTTTGGCTTGCTGGGAAAATAACGCCATGTTTGGCTTTCTCACGTTTTGTCATTTTTATCCCTCGATAAGCTTGTTTATTTTAATTTCCCGCCAAACACCGGGAAGAAGCTGTGTTCACCGTAATCTCGGATTCGCTCGATACTCTTCAAAGCCTCCATATCTTCATCGTTGATCACAAAATCAAGCTCTGCATTGTTTCTCATGTGGTCTGGGTTGGACGTCTTCGGAAGGACGACAAGGTCAAGTTGGATGCAATAACGCAGGCAAAGCTGGGCAACCGATACGCCGTACTGATCCGCCCTGGCTTTAATCTCTGGGTGGTCAAGAATGACGCCATGTGCAATGGGAGAATAAGCTTCTACAACGATGCCGTTTTGCTGGCAGAATTCAATGAGATCAAAAGGAGTGTTGCCGATGTGTGCCAATATTTGATTGACCATCGGCTTGATCTCGCAACTTTCCAGAAGATTTTCGATATCGTCTTGCAGGAAGTTGGAAACCCCAATCGATTTTACTTTGCCGGATTTGTAAGCATCTTCCATGGCCCTCCATACTTCTTTGTTTTCTTTGAAGTAGCGGTTTTCCCCACGGAATTCCTTCCAAGGTTGCGGGCTGTGGATGATGATAAGGTCGATGTAATCAACCCCCAGCTTGGCTAGAGACTCATCAATAGACTTTGCGGCGGCGTCATAGTTCTTTAATTCTGCCGCAACCTTTGTGGTAATGAAAAGTTTTTCCCTCGCCACGCCGCTCGAACGGATTCCTTCGCCTACCCCTGCTTCGTTCGCATAGGCTTGCGCAGTATCAATATGGCGATATCCGATCGATACCGCGTCACGCACGGCCTGTGCCGCCTGCGTATCGTCCAACAGCCAGGTACCAAGTCCCAATTTTGGAATCTCTACGCCATTTGATAATGTAAACGTTTCGTTAAACATACTTTTGTCTCCTTTACATTGTCATATTTTTGATAGTCCCTTGTCTTCTTGAGAAGTAATTACCTTTAAAAATGATTAACGGCTTGCACAATCCGATCAGTTTCCTCAGTCCTGCCGGTTAAAAGTTTCACCATCATATTTTGTACATTCACCTCCAGTAATGAATGTTGGTTCATTTATCAACGTCTGTTTATAATTATAAAAAGAAACAGGGCGCTTTCAATGATTAAATGAACGCGATTTGTTGACTATTCAACAAATGAAGTGAAATGGTTGATTTATGAATTGGCGAAACGGTGAGTCGGGACAAGGATTAGGTTCTATAGTGATCAAGTGAAGCCTTGGAGCTATCTGCCTCAAAGCGTCCTTCTTCCCCTTTGAGAGTTACTGATTTTCTCAAATAGATAAACCTTGTACATCCTGACCTTTGTTCTCACGAAAACCAATGTAAACGGGGGAACGATTGTTTTTTACCAGCCTTCTAGATCGAGAGAAACTTATTTGCAAACGGAAGAGCCGATCAAGCAGGCGGATGTTGTTTTCGAGCAGGGTTTGTCCCTTTGTAAGGATGACGATGGTGAAACGAAAACATCGAATTGATTATCGATAATTTCGTAGAATTTGTTGAATAATCAACAAATTATCTGAATCTAACCATATTAAAACATCACCTTTCTTTTTATAATGATAGACAGGTGTTGATTAAATTTATAGATGAAGGAGGAAACGTGAAATTTATAGATGAAGGAGGAAACGTGATGGCGATTGTTGCCAAAGCACGTGCGGTATTCAGCCCGGAAGGTCCGTTTCAACCAACGGTGATTGAGCGGCGCGACCTTCAGCCTCATGATGTCCTCATCGAGATACAGTATGCGGGCATTTGTCATTCCGACATTCATACTGCTCGCGGCGAGTGGGGCCCGGTGCGATATCCCCTCGTTCCGGGGCACGAGATTGCCGGCATTGTCACTCAAGTGGGCTCGGCAGTGACGAAGTTTGCCGTTGGTGACCGCGTCGGGGTTGGCTGTATGGTGGACTCTTGTAGAGAATGCGAGCCTTGCCGCAAAGGAGAGGAGCAGTACTGCTCGGAAATGGTGGGCACGTATGCCGCCATCGACCGATATGGTCAGTATACACAAGGTGGGTATTCCACTCACATCGTCGTCCATGAAGACTTCGTTCTCCGCATTCCTGACAGCATCGCGCTTGATGTGGCCGCACCGCTTTTGTGCGCCGGCATCACCACGTACTCGCCGCTCCGCCATTGGCAAGCCGGTCCGGGCAAAAAAGTAGCGGTGGTAGGGTTAGGCGGCCTTGGTCATATGGCGGTGAAGTTTGCCCATGCTATGGGAGCAGAGGTGACGGTTTTGTCGCAAACATTGAAGAAGAAAGAAGACGGGTTGCGTCTTGGGGCCGATCATTACTATGCGACAAGTGATCCCGAGACGTTTGCGAAACTCGCTGGTCATTTCGATCTCATCATCAATACGGTGAGCGCACCAATCGATATCAACGCCTACCTTTCGCTGCTCGCCTTGGACGGCACACTGGTGAACGTCGGCGCACCAGCAGAGCCGTTGGCTGTGAATGTCTTCTCGCTCATTCCGCAGCGCCGGTCGTTTGCCGGATCGATGATCGGCGGTATTCGCGAAACACAGGAAATGCTGGATTTCTCTGCTGAACATGGCATTGTCCCCGAGATTGAGGTGATTTCCGCCGACCAGATCGATGAGGCATGGGAGCGGGTGCTTGCTTCTGACGTCCGGTATCGGTTTGTCATTGATATTCGCACGATGAAAACTGAGTAATTGAGGAAATGCGTTTGTTTCAACAAACGTTTTTGAAGCGTGTTTGACACGTATAGACAGAAATAGGGGAAGCCGACTGACTCAAAAGGAAGGTTATATTCGAGTGAAATACGAGATATAGGAGGTAATGAAGGAGAGTCTGACCCAAAAGTCCGCTTTTTAGCGGACTTTTGGAGTTATCCCCGCTTTCTCCCTCTGCTCTTGGACTGTTAGGCTGCGTTAAGAAACGGAACGTATCATAGAGGTTAAAATGCAAGATAAACAACAGAGCGGCAATTTCTTTGCTGTGGTGTTAGGTGCATTTTCAGCACTGGGCCCTTTTACTGTGGATATGTATCTTTCATCACTCCCTAGAATCGCGGATTTTTTCGAAACGAGTACGTCGATGAGTCAAGCCAGTTCAACCGCTAGTTGGTTAGGAATTGCTTTGGGCCAAATTGTCATGGGCCCTTTAAGTGATGCTCATGGGAGACGTAAACCATTGTTGTTCTCATTGCTGCGTTGTTTCTGTTTGCCGCGTCCATCGGGACTTGAGAGATGAATGGAGGGATGCGCGATATGTCCAAATTGTTATCAGCGACTTTCTCCTTGACGTTGATTTTCGCTGTTGCAGCTTGTGGTGGAAATCAAAGTGGAAATTCGGCTTTTGACGAGGCTGAGACGGTTGAAAACCCATCAACGAACGACAAACGGGACGTTTCGATTGCAGGACAAGAAGAGAATCGAGGACATTCCGCCGCAAAGAGAGGACAAGATGCTCCGGATGAAGACAACAGTATTGAAAATACCAAAATCAGATTGATTTTCGATCATGGAGAAGTCATCGTCAACATGTATGACAATCCGACAAGTAGGGATTTGCTAAGCAGGTTGCCGTTGACACTCACGTTCGAAGACTTCAGTGGATTCGAAAAAATGAGTATATTAGAAGAAGGGCTCAGTACAGAAGGCGCGCCAGAAGGCGTTACGCCGAAGGCCGGAGATTTCGCGTATTATGCCCCTTGGAAAGACATCACCATTTTTTATGATGATTGGCGTTATTCGCCGGGGTTGATTCGATTAGGCAAGGTTGAATCGGACGTAGAGGAGCTTTCAAGTAAGTTGGCAAGCATGAAGGATGATTTCACCGTGACCATTGAAAAAGTGGAATAAGAGATGTTCGGGAGTGTACATTTGGACATTGACAGGAACGTTACAAAATAAAGAAGCAGTCAAGAAATGGAGGGTGGGCATGGTGACGGATAAAAAGGTGGCGCTTGTCACCGGCGGGAATCGGGGAATTGGCTATGAGCTCGTCAAACAGCTGGCATGGAGGGGATATACAGCCATTTTGACAAGCCGGGATCCGGAAAAGGGGTGGCAAGCTGCGCAACAACTTCGGGAACTCAACCTTGATGTTTCGTTTGTGGCAATGGATGTGGCGAACCAAGAAAGCATCCGCCAGGCTGCGATGACGGTCAATGAGCAGTATGGGGCATTAGACGTATTGATCAATAATGCCGGTGTGTACTTAGATGGAAATCAAAAACTGGTCGATATGGAACCTTCCGTTCTTGAGCGGACGATGGCCACGAATTTCTTTGGCTCCTACTATGTGATTCGCTCCTTTCTCCCTCTTATGGAAAAGAAAGGATATGGACGGATTATTAATATTTCTTCTGAATATGGGGCGATGAGGGAAATGTCATATCCGGGAGTAGGAGCTTATAAATTATCGAAACTTGCCCTCAATGGCTTAACACAGCTGATCGCAGCAGAAGTGAGCGGTGATATCAAGGTCAATGCCGTCGATCCGGGGTGGGTCCGTACGGATATGGGCGGGCCATCGGCTCCCCGATCGCCAAAGCAAGCCGCCCAGTCAATCCTTTGGTTGGCAGAGATCGGGCCTGACGGACCGAACGGCGGATTTTTCCGAGATGGAAAACGAATAGATTGGTAGCCAGCAAGAACAGTGTAGTGAATACCTTTGCCAAAAGATCAAGGGGTATGTTGCATCAACGGTTGTGAACGAGTGTTCCTATGCGAGAGGAACGCTCTTTTTTTGTTATGTTTAACAACAAAAATATAATTAAATTCAATAATTATTTATTGAAAAACGATAAACCAACGATTACAATAAAAACAAAAACGAATCAGTGAGGTGCTTGCGGTGAAACGAGAAACGCTTTTTTTGAAGGTGGCCTTGGTGTTGATCGGCCTTCCGGTTCTGGCGTTGTGCTTGTTTTTGGTGCCGGCGCTTGCGAAGGTGGCGGTCAAGCTGGTGCCGGCGCTCCCTTGGATCAAGTATTTCGTTTATCTTGTGTTTGAGGCGTCCGCGCTGCCGTTTTATTTTGCGCTCTATCAGGCGTTTCGGCTGTTGACGTATATTGATCAAAACAGCGCGTTCTCTGAGCGGTCGGTCGAGGCGTTAAAGAAGATCAAATCTTGCGCTGTGGTCATCTGCGGGCTGCATCTGCTCGCTTTGCCGCTGTTTTATCTTTTTGCCGAAAAGGACGACGCTCCGGGTGTCATTTTCGTCGGGCTGCTGGTGCCGTTTGCGTCGCTCGTGATCGCTGTCTTTGCCGCTGTGCTGCAAAAGCTGCTGCAACAAGCCGTTGACATCAAACAAGAAAACGAGTTGACGATTTGAGGTGGATGACATGCCGATCATCGTGAATCTTGATGTCATGTTGGCGAAGCGGAAGATGAGCGTCACGGAGCTGTCGGAGAAAGTAGGGATTACGATGGCGAATTTGTCGATCTTGAAAAACGGAAAGGCGAAGGCGATCCGCTTTTCGACGTTGGAAGCCATTTGCAAGGCGCTCGACTGCCAGCCCGGGGACATTTTGGAGTACCGAAGCGATGAAGGGGAATCGCATTCGTAAGCGGGGGAGGGGGCGGCTTGAAAGGGGAGAAACACGCGGCAGCGGCGGGGGAATGCCCGCCTTGCTGGCTGGTTGCGGTTCGGAGGTGTCTCTGTTCTGGAAAAGCGCGGCTCATCAAAGCGTTTGTGCAGCTTGTTCGCTTCGGTTGGGCGCAGGCGTTGTCCTGCGTGTTTCCGGTTGTTATTTTTGCTTCATTGGCGCTGACGAAGCTCGCGCCGCTTCCTTTGTTGCCGCGGTATGACTGGCTGCTTGTCATTTGCCTTCTCATGCAATGGTGGATGGTGCGCTCCAGGCTGGAAACGCGGGATGAGCTCAAAGTCATCACTGTCTTTCACTTGATTGGGCTTGCATTAGAGCTGTTTAAGGTGCGTATGGGTTCATGGTCGTATCCGGAGGAAGGATATACGAAACTGTTTGGCGTGCCGCTGTACAGCGGCTTCATGTACGCGAGCGTCGCGAGCTATCTTTGCCAGGCGTGGAGACGGCTGAAGGTGGAGCTCGTGCGCTGGCCGCCGTTTTGGCTGGTCGTTCCGTTGGCGGGGGCGATTTACGTGAACTTTTTTACCCACCATTATTGGATGGACGTTCGCTGGTGGTTAGCAGGCCTTGTGATTCTCGTTTTTTGGCGCTCGTGGGTCGCGTATGAGGTCGGGGGAATTCGGTATCGGATGCCGCTTGTTCTGTCCTTTTTGTTGATCGGTTTTTTCATTTGGGTCGCGGAAAATATCGCCACCTTTTTCGGGGCTTGGCAATATCCAAATCAAGCGAGGGCGTGGAGCCTCGTTCATGTCGGGAAAGTCAGCTCGTGGGTGTTGTTGGTCATTGTCAGTTTTCTCATCGTCGCGACGTTAAAGCAAGTGAAGGGCGGTGGAAAGGAAAAAACAGGCGGGACGTCCGCGGACGTAGCCCAAGCCGGGGCGGGCCGAGCAGAGGCCGCCCGCTGTTGAGGCAGCCCGGCTCTGGTTATCCGAGATGCGCCTTGATTTCTTCAATTTGGGCAAGGTGGCGTTGTTCATGGTAGCTGACAAATTCCACCCATTGCTTTAAGCTTAGGGGGCCGAAAACCGGATGGGGGAACGATTTGGCTTCCAGATCAGCCGGGTCGGCTTGCTCGACGATTTGACGCAGCCGCTGCCGCGATTGACGCAATTTTTCCTCCAATTCCCCCCACGTGAAACGCCGGTCGCTCGGACGGGCGAAATCGGGCGCCTCCACTTTTTTGGAACGGTCAAGGGTGAGGTGGATCGGCTTTTCGCTGACGGGTTGGCTCGCGCCGTGCGTCAATGTCTGGGCGATCATGGCGGCGATCGATGTTTCGATAAGGTGCAAGTGTTCGAGCACTTGGGCGATCGTCCAACTCCCTTCAGCCACCCGGGTGTTGAGTTGTTCATCCGACAGAGCGGCCACGCTTTCAAGCAGCTGTCGGCGCACTTGTTCCTGATGATCCATGATTTTCCCTCACTTCGGTCTGGATTTGACTTCATCGTACTATAAAGAAAGCGGGCCGTAAAGCCGTTTTGTGTTCGCCGTGATGACCGTTTTCACGCGCTCAATCTCTTCGCCGTAATGCGCTGCCACGACGCGGACAGAGTCAAATAAAAACAGCGGCGTTGTCGGTTTTCCGTGAAACGGACCGGCAAATGGCCATGGACCGTCCGTTTCGAGAAGCAGCTGCTCGAGCGGGATGAGGGGCAATAGCGCTTGGTCGCGCTCGCGATAGCATACCTCGGGAGTGACGGAAATGTAGTAGCCGCACCGGACGATGCGTTGCACCGTCTTTGCGCTTGCCTTCAGCCAATGGAAATGGGCGTTCCGGACGCCAGCTTGCTGCACGATGGCCAAGGCGGTTTCGGCTCGGTCGTGGACGGCATGAAGCACGAGCGGCAAAGAGGCATCGACGGCGATGGCGGCGATTTGCGCCAACAAGTCGCAATAGCTAGGCAATTGGGCCGATGCCTCGGCTGAGTAGTACGGCAGCCCGACTTCGCCAATGGCAGCGAGCTGCGGCCGCGCTTGCTTGATGAGTGACGTCCATTCATTCCAATCGGCCGGGCTGGGCATTGGACGTTCTGGATGAAAGCCGATGGCGGCGTAGACGAAAGACGGAAACCGTTGCTTGAGCTCCAGCGTTCGGTAGCTGGAGCTTAAGTCGGTGGAGACGGCGACGACGCCGGTTATGCCTGCCTCTTGCCAACGCTTGATTTGTTCGTCTACCCGGGCGTATTGGTCGAGATGAAGATGGGCATCGATCATCGGCGCGACCTCCCCCTGTCGCCGCAGCGTCCTAGCGGCTTCCTCTTCATTCTTTGTCGATTTGATATTTGCGGATGCGGTATTGCAAGTTTTGCCGGCTTAGGCCAAGCGCTTTGGCGGTTTTGGTGATGTTGAAGCCGTGATGCTGCAGCGCCTTGCGGATGTAGTAAATTTCGACCTCTTCCATGTATCGGTCAAGCGGCAAGATATCATCCGTATCGAATAGAAAATCGGTCTTGGCCTCGTCAGGGGCGAGCTTGGCCCGGAAATACGCCGGCAGATGGGCGAGCGTGATCACCGTGTCTTGTTCCATCGTTTCCATCGTTTCCAAGATGACGGCCTCTAGTTCGCGCACATTGCCGGGCCAGCGGTAAGCGAGAAACGCCTCTTGCACATCCTCATCGAGCCCTTCCACCGTCAACCCATAGCGTTCGTTGCCTTGGCGGATGAAATGAGCCGCCAAAGGCAAAATGTCCTCCCTTCTCTCGCGCAGCGGGGGCAACACGATGCAGTGGACGGCGAGCTGGTAGTAAAGCGGCTTCAGCAGTTCCCCCGTTTGCACGGCGTCAATGGGGTCGCCGCTTGTCGAAGTGATGAGGCGGACATCGGCCCGAACAGGTTCATGGCCTTGGGCGCGGACAAACTGTTTTTCTTGCAAGAAACGGACGAGTTTTTGTTGGAGCGGCAGACTTAACGAGTCAATATCGTCAAGCAGGACGGTGCCGCCGTTCGCCTGTTCGAACAAGCCGGGCTGAATCTCACCGTTTGCTTCGCTGCCAAACAGCATCGTTTCCAACCAGTCGTCGGGGAGCGACAAACACGTTTGCGCCAAAAACGGTTTGGCGCGCCGCTCGCTTTCATAGTGAATGCAAGAGGCGAGCAAATCTTTTCCCGTTCCTTTTTCGCCGATGAGCAGCACAGGCGCGTCAGAGCGGGCGGCATGGCGGGCTAGGCGGACCGCCGTTTGCATCGCCTTGCTTTGGCCGATGATGTCAGCCAGCGTCCGTCCTGGTTCGCTGCGTTGGTACTGCTCGGCAATCAGTTTGCGAAACTTTGTGACATCTTTGGCGATTTCCACTGCACCGATGATGCGCCCGTCTTTCCGCAAAGGGTGTGTCTGATTGACCGTTGTCACGGCTTGTCCTTTGTTATTGAAATAGGTTTGCTGCTTGTTCAAAATGCTTTCACCGGTGCGCAGCACTTCAAGCAAGGTGCTCGGCTGCTCCGGATGAAAGTGGAAGACGTCTAAAATGTTTTTATCGAGCACGTCCTCAACATCCATGCTCTCAATTTCCCGCATTTTTCGGTTGTAAATGACGGTTTTTCCATGTTGATCGACGGCATGGATGCCAAGGTCGATCATTTCGAGAATTTGCTCGTACATCGATAAAAGCGTTTCCATATCCCGGTTCACGATCAGCACCTCTCTTTTTTGTATTATAGCATAAGGCGGACGGGAGACAGGAAGGAAAAGAAAGATGTGAAAAAATTTTTTGCTAAATATATTGAAAATAGAAAAAAATAAATTCATAATAAAGTTGTGATACAGTAGAAATTGAAAAATAATTTTGCATAAAAGGAGGTTGCTATTCGTTGATAAAAATGTAAGCGGTTGCGGAATCTATCATAAGAGAGGGGAGAGTTTTCAGATGCAACCAGTGCAAGAATTAAAACGGGAATTAAAAAGCAGGCACTTGTTTATGATTGCCCTCGGCGGGGTGATCGGCACGGGTTTGTTTTTAGGATCAGGATATACGATTCATGAGGCAGGGCCAGGGGGAGCGGTGGCCGCTTACTTATTCGGCGGTCTCGTCATGTATTTGACGATGCTTTCGCTAGGAGAATTGGCTGTGAGAATCCCCGATGCCGGGTCGTATCAGACGTATGCGACGAAATTCATCTCGCCGGCTGCCGGTTACTGCATCGGCTGGCTGTCTTGGCTCAATTGGTCGGTGACGGTCGGCATCGAGCTGCTCACGGTCAGCATTTTGATGAAGCGATGGTTTCCTGATGTGCCGACATGGGTGTTTTGTGCGGTCTTTGCCTTGTTGTTGTTTTTGATCAACGCCTTGTCTGTCAAAGGGTTTGCCGAGGTCGAGTTTTGGTTTTCCAGCGTGAAAGTGCTGACGGTGATCGCCTTTATTGTGCTTGGATTGGCGGCGATGTTTGGCGTCATCCAGATGAAAAACGGGCAGCCTGCTCCGTTTTTCACGAACTATACGGATCATGGCGGTTTGTTTCCAAAAGGGTTTTGGGCGATTTTTTCAACCATGATATTGGTTAACTTTTCTTTCCAAGGGACGGAACTGGTCGGCGTGGCTGCCGGGGAAAGCCGAGAGCCGGAGAAGACGGTGCCGGTGGCGTTGCGCAATACGGTATGGCGCATTTTGATCTTCTTCATTCTGGCGATTTTTGTGCTGGCCGGTTTGTTTCCGTGGGAGAAAGCGGGTGTGGTGGAAAGCCCATTTGTGGTCGTGTTTGACAACATTGGCATTCCGTATGCGGCCGATATCATGAATTTTGTCATCATTACGGCGGTGCTGTCGGTGGCCAATTCAGGATTGTACGCAACGTCGCGCGTGCTTTGGTCGATGTCGCGCCAAGGAATGGTGACGCCGTTTTTCAGCAAACTGTCGAAGCGCGGCGTGCCGATTAACGCGCTGATCGCCAGCATTGCCATCGGATGTTTGTCGCTTTTATGCAGCATTTACGCGGAAGATACAGTGTATGTCTGGTTGACGGCGATCGCTGGGTTTGGCGCGGTGACCGTCTGGGCGTCGATTGCGCTGTCGAGCTATTTGGGACGGAAGGCGTTTTTGCGCGAGGGCGGCGATGTGCGCGATTTGAAGTATCGGACGCCGCTGTATCCATTCGTGCCGCTGGCGGCGTTTGCGTTAAATATGGTGACGATCATCGGATTGGCCTTCATCCCGGATCAGCGGATCGCGCTTTACTGCGGGATTCCGTTTTTGCTCGCTTGTTATGGTTACTACCATCTGGTGGCGAAAAAACGACTTCGGCCTCTGAACGTGGAAAAAGAGGAGCTGACGGTTGCCAAGTAAAAATCATTGAAAAAAGCCATAATCATTTGCATAATATAACTATGAAACCGTTTTATAACGAAAAAATTTTTTGCTTGTTAAAAGGAGGACGACGAAATGGTGCAGCCATACAGACATGAACCGCTCACCGACTTTACTGTGGAAGCGAACCGGGACGCGTTTTTGGCAGCGCTCAAGAAAGTGGAAGGCGAACTCGGGCGCGATTATCCGCTCGTGATCGGCGGCGAGCGCATCATGACCGAGGACAAGATCACGTCGATCAATCCGGCCAATAAGGCGGAGGTGGTCGGCCGGGTGGCGAAAGCGAATCAAGAGCTCGCCGAACGGGCGATGAAAGCCGCCGATGAAGCGTTCCGCACGTGGAGCCGGACGAGTCCGGAAGCGCGGGCCGATATTTTGTTCCGGGCGGCGGCGATCGTGCGCCGGCGCAAGCACGAATTTTCCGCCTGGTTGGTGAAAGAAGCCGGAAAACCGTGGCGCGAGGCAGATGCCGATACAGCAGAAGCGATCGACTTTATGGAATATTACGGCCGGCAAATGTTGAAGTTGAAAGACGGCATTCCGGTGGAAAGCCGTCCGGGGGAAACGAACCGCTTTTTCTATATCCCGCTTGGCGTCGGCGTCGTCATTTCACCGTGGAACTTCCCGTTTGCCATTATGGCGGGGACAACGGTCGCTTCGCTTGTGACGGGCAATACGGTGCTGTTGAAACCGGCGAGCGCCACGCCGGTGGTGGCGTATAAATTTGTGGAAGTGTTGGAAGAAGCGGGACTGCCGGCTGGTGTCCTCAACTACATCCCGGGCAGCGGAGCCGAAGTGGGCGACTATTTGGTCGACCATCCGCGCACGCGGTTTATCAGCTTCACCGGCTCGCGCGATGTTGGCATCCGCATTTACGAGCGGGCAGCGAAAGTGCACCCGGGACAAATTTGGCTGAAGCGTGTCATCGCGGAAATGGGCGGCAAAGACGCCATCGTTGTGGACAAGGAAGCCGACCTGGAACTGGCGGCTCAATCGATTGTCGCCTCGGCGTTTGGCTTTTCGGGGCAAAAATGTTCGGCGTGCTCGCGCGCGATCATCGTCGAAGATGTGTATGATCAAGTGTTGAACCGCGTCGTCGAGCTGACAAAGCAGCTCAACGTCGGCGACCCGGCGGAGCAAGCGACGTTTATGGGGCCGGTGATCGACCAAAACGCGTACAACAAAATTATGGAATATATCGAAATCGGAAAACAGGAAGGCCGTCTGATGACTGGCGGAGAAGGAGACGATGCAAAAGGCTTCTTCATCCAGCCGACAGTGTTTGCCGATGTCGATCCGAATGCGCGCATTATGCAGGAAGAAATTTTCGGTCCGGTCGTCGCGTTCGCCAAAGCGCGCGACTTTGACCATGCGCTCGAGATCGCGAACAACACAGAATACGGCCTGACAGGCGCTGTCATTTCGCGCAACCGAGCGAATCTCGAAAAAGCGCGGCAGGAGTTCCATGTCGGCAACTTGTATTTCAATCGCGGCTGCACGGGTGCGATCGTCGGCTATCAACCGTTTGGCGGCTTCAATATGTCAGGGACGGACTCGAAAGCCGGCGGTCCGGATTACTTAATCCTCCATATGCAAGCGAAAACGGTATCGGAAATGTTTTAAGGCAAAGGGGCTGACCCAACAGGCGATCTCCCCTCAAGAAAGACACAACATATCGTGTGGCAGGGAAGCGGCTGGTGCTTATATAGCGATGAGAGAGGGTGTCCCAGTCCTTTTGGGACACCCCCTTTTGCAACGCAACGAAGAAAACGGAAAGGAGCGGTGAAGATGGCAACCAAATCGGAACAGCTCATTGCGAAGACGGAACAATACGGGGCGCGCAACTACCATCCCCTGCCGATCGTCATCTCGGAAGCGGAAGGAGTATGGGTGAAAGACCCGGAAGGCAACCGTTATATGGATATGTTAAGCGCTTATTCGGCGGTGAACCAAGGCCATCGCCATCCGAAAATTATTGCCGCGCTGAAAAAGCAGGCGGATCGTGTCACGCTCACGTCGCGCGCGTTCCATAACGACCAGCTCGGTCCGTGGTACGAGAAAGTATGCCGATTGACAAAAAAAGAAATGGTGCTGCCGATGAACACGGGCGCCGAAGCGGTGGAAACGGCGCTCAAAGCGGCGCGCCGCTGGGCGTATGACGTCAAAGGCGTCCCGGACAACCAAGCCGAAATCATCGTTTGTGAAGGAAACTTCCACGGCCGGACGCTTGCCGCCGTGTCGCTGTCGTCCGAACCGGCTTATAAACGCGGGTTTGGGCCGCTGTTGCCGGGCGTGAAAATCATCCCGTACGGCGATATCGAAGCGCTGAAAGCCGCGATCACACCGAATACAGCGGCGTTTCTTGTCGAGCCGATCCAAGGCGAAGCGGGCATCCGCATCCCGCCGCAAGGATTTTTAAAAGCGGCGTATGACGTATGCAAAGCGAACAACGTCTTGTTCATCGCGGACGAAATTCAAACCGGACTCGGCCGGACCGGGAAGTTGTTTGCCTGCGACTGGGAAGGTGTTGTGCCGGATATGTATATTTTAGGAAAAGCGTTGGGCGGAGGGGTGTTCCCGATTTCGTGCGTCGTCGCCAACCGCGATATTTTGTCGGTATTTGAACCCGGCTCGCACGGCTCGACGTTCGGCGGCAACCCGCTCGCTTGCGCGGTGTCGATCGCAGCGCTCGAGGTGATTGAAGAAGAGCGTCTAGCGGAGCGTTCGCTTGAACTTGGCGAATACTTCCTTTCGAAACTAAAACAAATTCAAAACGAGGATATTAAAGAAATTCGCGGCCGCGGCTTGTTTATCGGCGTTGAGCTGCATGGCCCAGCTCGTCCGTACTGTGAGGCGCTGAAAGAGCAAGGCTTGCTTTGCAAGGAAACACACGAGACGGTCATTCGCTTTGCACCGCCGCTCATCATTACAAAAGAAGAATTGGATTGGGCGTTTGAACGGATTGTGAATGTCTTGTCCCGTCCATAAATCGAGTCGAAGAGGCGAGTGAGACGATGGAAGAAAATATGTTTCTCTCCACCCAACGTGTGATCAAAGAGGCGCTGGCCAAACTTGGCTACGGTGAGGAGATGTATGAGCTGTTGAAAGAACCATTGCGCGTCCTTACCGTACGTATTCCCGTCCGTATGGATGATGGAACGGTGAAAGTATTTACGGGTTACCGCGCCCAGCATAGCGATGCCGTGGGGCCGACCAAGGGAGGCATTCGTTTTCATCCGGACGTCACCGAGGAAGAAGTCAAGGCGCTTTCAATGTGGATGACAATCAAAGCCGGCATTGTCGGGTTGCCGTATGGCGGCGGCAAAGGAGGGATCGTCTGTGATCCACGGAAAATGTCCATGGGAGAATTGGAACGGCTCAGCCGCGGCTATGTGCGGGCAATCAGTCAGATCGTGGGGCCATCCAAAGATATCCCAGCGCCAGACGTGTTTACCAACTCACAAATTATGGCGTGGATGATGGATGAATACAGCCGCATCCGCGAGTTTGATTCCCCTGGCTTTATCACCGGCAAGCCGCTTGTGCTCGGTGGTTCCCAAGGTCGGGAAAAGGCAACAGCGCTCGGTGTCACGATTTGCATCGAAGAAGCAGCGAAAAAAGCGGGAATTGAGTTGCAGGGGGCGCGGGTCATTATTCAAGGATTCGGCAATGCGGGCAGCTTTTTGGCCAAATTTTTGCATGAAGCTGGAGCACGCGTCATTGGCATTTCCGATGCCTATGGCGCGTTGTATGACCCGAACGGACTAGATATTCCGTATTTGTTGGATCGCCGCGACAGTTTTGGCACGGTGACAACGTTGTTTGAGAATGTCATCACCAATCAGGAGTTGCTAGAAAAAGAGTGTGATATTTTAGTTCCGGCCGCGGTAGCGAATCAAATTACGCGTGACAATGCCGCGAATATTCGCGCTAAAATTGTGGTTGAGGCGGCCAACGGCCCAACGACGCTCGAAGCGACCAAAATCTTGACGGAACGGGGCTTGCTATTGGTTCCTGACGTGCTGGCCAGCGCCGGTGGGGTGACCGTTTCCTATTTTGAATGGGTGCAAAACAACCAAGGCTATTATTGGACGGAAGAGGAAGTGGTCGAGAAGTTGAAAGAGAAATTGGTGAGCGCATTTCATCGCGTCTATGAATTGGCCGAATCGCGCCGTGTGGATATGCGCATGGCGGCGTACATGATCGGGCTGCGCCAAACAGCAGAAGCAGCTCGCTACCGCGGTTGGGTATAACCGCTGAGAGACGAAGCGCAGCGGCAGGAGCCATGCTCCCCGGTTGGGCTTGTCTATTTTCGTAGAAGGAAAGGGAAAAACATGAAGTGGCAGACGAAGGAGCAATTGCGGACATTGCTTTGCCGACTTGTCGAGCATGCCAGCATTAGCGGATCGGAAGCCGAAGTGCGCATGGCGGAGTATATAGCGGGCGAGTTGCAGTCGCTCGACTATTTTCAAGCGCATCCGGATTTGGTTCAGTTGCATTCAACTGGGGATGGCCGCTATTTTGTTACAGCCTTGGTCCAAAAAGCGCAGCATGTGCGCGATACGATTGTGTTGGTCAGCCATTTTGATGTGGTCGATGTGCAAGATTATGGAGCATGGAAAGAAATCGCGTTTTCACCTGAAACGATCACAGCACGGTTTTATGAACAAAAAGAGCAGCTCCCGGCGGACGTGCGAGCCGATTTGGAATGCGGCGAATGGCTTTTCGGCCGCGGCGTGATGGATATGAAATGTGGGCTTGCCCTGCATATGTCGCTCATTGAACAGGCATGTTCGGGTCGATTCGATGGAAATTTGTTATTGTTGACAGTGCCGGATGAAGAAGTCAATTCTGCAGGAATGCGTGCTGCTGTTCCTGTATTGGTTCAGATGGCAAAACGATATGGTTTGGACTATCGGTTGGTGCTTAATTCCGAGCCGATGTTTGCCCGCTATCCAGGCGATCAGACGAAGTACATTTACACCGGCTCGATTGGCAAAGTGCTGCCGGGGTTTTATTGCTATGGGAAAGAAACGCATGTCGGCGAACCGTTAGCGGGATTGAATGCCAATTGGATGGTGGCGCAAATTATCAATGAGCTCGAGTTGAATACCGATTTTTGCGAAGTGTCAGGTGAAGAAGTAAGCCCGCCTCCAACCAATTTGCTTCAAATGGATTTGAAGGAAGACTATTCTGTGCAAATCCCGCACCGGGCAGTGACGCTATATAATTTGTTTTTACAACAAAAATCGCTCGATGACGTCACCCAAGCGCTCGTCGAATTGGCGAGACGGGCGGCGGAGCGAATCGAGAAAAAGTATCAGGAACAGGCGGCTCGCTTTGCCCAATTGGAGAGATCAGTACCAACATCGATTTCTGTGAAAGTATGGACGTTTGCCGAGTTGCGGCAAAAAGCGGTGGAAATCGTTGGTGAAGAACAGGTGAAGCAACTCGAAAAACAGGTGTTCAGGGACGGGGCAGATCAAGACGAGCGGGAGCAAACCATCGAATTCGTTGATCAACTTGGCATGTTATGCAAAGATTTTGCCCCGATGATTGTGCTGTTTTATGCACCGCCGTATTATCCAGCTGTCAATTCAAGCAGTGATCCATTCATTCAATGGTTGGTATCCAAGCTGCAACAATACGTCCGTGAAACCTATGGCATTACGCTCGTACAGCAGCACTATTTCGGCGGTATTTCCGATTTAAGCTATGTCGGGCTGCAACAGCCGCCGGCATCATTGCAGGTATTAGCCGCAAACATGCCGATGTGGAATCAGGGCTATACGCTGCCGATTGAAGCGCTTGCCGAATGGAACGTTCCCGTTTTGAATGTGGGGCCGGTTGGCCGTGATGCCCATCAATGGACAGAACGCCTGAATGTGCCCTTTGCGTTTGACATCGTAAAGGATTGGCTTGTGTATACGATCGATCAAGTATTTGCCAAATACCAATAAGAAAGATGGTCTCTTCAATGTGACGTTCTTAGGGGCCAGCTCAAGCAGCAAGGGGGTGCTGAAAAACCCCCTTTTTTTGTGCTTGAATTCAAACAAAGCAACGGTGAGCTTTTTTTTGCATAAGATGGTCTTGTATATTACCATAAAAAGCATAGTCACATACATAAGCAAAAAGAAAAACGCATACATACACAACATGCAGGTCATGCGGAAGGAGGAATGGTGTCATGCAGGCATGGATCACTGATTTTATGGAGCAATTCGGTTACATGGGAATTTTTTTGATCATCGCGCTTGAAAATTTATTTCCTCCCATTCCATCGGAAGTCATTTTGCCGTTTGGCGGATTTATGACGACATACACCACCTTGACGGTTCCCGGCGTCATTGCGGCAGCGACAGCGGGTTCGGTTGTTGGGGCGATCGTGCTGTACGGCATCGGCCGGCTGTTGTCGGTTGAGCGGCTTGGGCGGATCATTGACCGTTGGGGCGGATGGCTGCGGGTGAAGCCGGAAGACATCGATAAGGCGAACCGGACGTTTCAGCGCTACGGGGTGTGGGCGGTATTCTTTGGCCGCATGATTCCGCTGGTGCGCAGCTTGATTTCGATTCCCGCCGGCATGGCGAAGATGAACGTGTGGCTGTTTGTCTGGCTGTCGGTGCTCGGAACGCTCATTTGGAATACGATTTTAATCTCGGTCGGGGCAGCGCTCGGTGAGTCGTGGGGGAAAGTATCCGAAGTGATTGGGATGTACGCCGAAGTGGTGTATATCCTTATTGCTGCGGTTATTGTGGTTGGAGCTGTCCGCGTTTGGAAACGGCGCCGGGCTTCTTAGTTCCGGCCTTTTTAGGGGATGGTCTTGCCAAAAAGGGCTGCCGCCCGAGGTTGATGTTCAACCTTGGGGGCAGCTTGTTTTCATTTGTTCCAAACACTCTCGATCAGCAAGCGTCTTGCCTTCTGCTTGATATGAACAGCGAACTCAACATTCGCGCACGTTCAACACGAAAGAAGCAAAGGGAAGCCTCAACACGGGCAAAGGCGAAACAGGGGGGCAGGAAGGCGGCAGAAAACAGGTTTCGTCGTTGTCCTTGGTCCCTCATGGCTGCAAACACATCAGCGCCTCAACAATAAATAAATGAAATACGGCGCGCCGATCAACGAGACGACCACTCCTGCCGGAAGCGGTTCGGCGAGAACGTTGCGCCCGATCGTGTCAGCGGCAAGCAGCAGCCAACCGCCGATGAGCATCGCTGCCGGAATGGCTCGCTCATGGCGCGGTCCGACGATCATTTTGGCGATGTGCGGCGCCATTAAGCCGATAAAGGAAATGCCCCCGGTTACAGCGACGGCCGCTGCAGCGACCGCAACGGCGGTCGCCATCAGCACGAGCCGCTCGCGGCGAACATGAACGCCGACCCCGATGGCGACCGGATCGCCTAAATGCAAAAGGTTTAGCCGTTTCGCCCGATACAGGCCGATCAACGCACCGATGACAAGCCACGGCAGCATCGCCCAAATAAACGGCCAATCATCGCCCCAAATGTTGCCGTAAAGCCATCTGGCGATAAAGTCGACTTTCGTTCGGTCCGCGGCGGAAATGAGGACAATCATGAGCCCGGAGAGCGCCATCGAAAATCCGACCCCGGTCAGGATGAACGATACCGGCTGCAGCCCGGTTGTTTGATTGTAGGAAACGGCGTAAATGGCCGCCGCCGTCAACAGCGCTCCGACGAAGGCGACGAGCGGCAGAGCGTAAAGAAACGTCCCGGCTTCAATCGGGAAAAATAAAAAGAATATAGCGACGCCCGCGCCGGCTCCGGCGTTGATGCCCAATATGCCCGGATCGGCGAGCTCATTTCGGGTGATGCCTTGCAGCATCGCTCCGGACAGGGCGAGCGCCATCCCGGCAAGCAAGGTGATCACGATGCGCGGCAGGCGGAGAGAAAACAAAATAAATTCTTCTTGCATCGAGCCGTAGCCGAACAGCGTCGGCACGATGCGGCCATACGAGAGCGGCGCCTCGCCGGTGCCCAACGCGATGGCGGCCGTTGCGGCAATAAGCAACGAAAGCAGTCCCAACACGATCGTGATGCGCGTTCTCATGCCAAGCCCCTCCCTTTTTTCCGCACGACAAACAGGAAAAACGGTAAGCCGATCACCGCAATGATGGCTGCCACCGGCGTTTCAAACGGGGCGTTGACCGTACGGGCCGCCGTATCGGCGACGACCATGCCGGCCGCGCCGACTGTGGCCGACAGCGGGATGATGAATCGGTAATCGGCACCGGCGATCGCGCGCACAAGATGAGGAATCATCAAGCCGATGAAGGTGATGTTGCCGGCGATGGCGACGGACGCTCCTGTCAATAAAAAGACAGCCAAAAACAGCCACGCTTTGACAATCGCTGTTTTTTGCCCGACGCCGACGGCGACGTCTTCGCTTAAGCTAAGGATCGTCAGCTGCTGCGAATACCATGCGGCAATGGCGAGCCCGATCACGATGAGCGGAATGATGACTGACAGCTGTTTCCACGACGTTCCGGCTACCCCGCCCGATGTCCACATCGAAACGTCTTTGGAAATATGAAAATAAAGGCCGACCCCTTCAGCGACGGCAAACAAAAGCGCTGAGATTGCCGAACCGGCTAAGACGATGCGCAATGGTGAAAAGCCGCCTTTGCGGGCGGCGCCGATGCCAAAGACCATCCCCGCCCCGGCAGCCGCCCCAAGCAGACAAGCGACGGTGATTACGAGATAATGGGCCGAAGGAAAAAAGGCCATCGTTATGGCCAACGCTGCGTTCGCTCCAGCGGTTAAACCAAGCAGCCCCGGGTCAGCGAGCGGGTTGCGTGTCATTCCTTGCATGATCGCCCCGGCGACGGCGAGTCCGGCGCCGACAAAGGCCGCCGCCGTTTCCCGCGGCAGACGGAGCTCGCGAATCACGTCAAGCTGTTTGTCTTGTTCGTTGGAGAAGAGCGCCCGCCATACGTCGCTCCACGTCGTGTCGGCGGCGCCAACCACCATCGAGCCAAACCAGACAGCGGCAAGCAGAATGAGCGACAACAGGAAGGCATAACGAAATGGCAGCAGCCTTCGGTTCATTTCCATCGGCGATTTCCCCCTTTTGCACAAGAAAGGACGGGACATTCACGCACGGTGAATCTCCCGTCCTGTTGGTTATTGGCCTAAAAAGTGTTTCTTAAAGAAATCAAGCTGGTGTTCTAATGTAATCGGATCATTGAAATAAAAGGATTTGGCATCGGCAACAAACATATGCCCGTTTTTCACTGCCGGAATGTTTTTGAACGTGTTGGTTTCCATGAATGACGTGTCGCTGTCGCTATATTTGCTTACGATGAGGTAATCGCCGACAAATTGCGGCAGCGCTTCGAGAGAGACAGCGTAATAACCGGATTTGAGCGCGTGCTCTTTGACTTTCTCTGGCATTTTCAGCTTCATTTCTTGGTATAAAATTTCTGTTCCGCGTCCCCAGTTGTTTCCGAAGACGTAAAGCTGCTTATCGAAGTTTTCCATCACGGTCACCGTGGCGTTGTCGCCGATTTTCGCCCGGATTTGTTTTCCGGCTTCTTGTGCCCGTTTTTGGAAATCGGCAATCCATGCTTTCGCCTCTTTCTCTTTATTGAGCAATTTTCCGTATTCTAAAATCAAGTCTAAGTAATTGAGCTTTCCGTATGTAAACGTGACGGTTGGAGCGATCTTTTTCAGTTTTTCGACGTTTTTTGTATTGGATAAGCCAACAATTAAGTCCGGTTTTAATGCCATAATTTTTTCGATGTCTTCATCGGTTACGGTCTGGGCATTTTTGAGCTTGTCCTGAAGAAGCGGATTCATTTTCGACCATGAATCGGCTCCGACGATTGGCACATCGAATGCGGCGACATATCCAGCACCCCATAACGCCACAACGCGTTTCGGATGAGCAGGCACTTCGATTGGCCCGTTTTCTGATTGATAGGTCATCGTTTCCTTTTCTTTTTTAGCGGAAGGAGCGTTGGTTTCCTTCTGATGATTGGCGGCGTTGCCGCACGCGCTTAACACAAGGATAAAAAGAAGCAACAAGGAAAGCCATGTTTTCCTCATGATGAATAAGCCTCCTTAAGTAAATGATAGGTGAAACAAACCGGTTTGTTGGTCCGGGGATCGCGGCCGATGTCAGCATCAATGCCAAACACGTCGCGAAGCACATCACGGCAGATGACATCTTCGCTCGGCCCTGCTTTGACGATTTGGCCTGCTTTCATAGCGATCACATAGTCGGCAAACCGCGCCGCCTGGTTAATGTCATGGAGAACCATGACGATCGTCCGCCCTTCTTCTTTGTTTAGCCGTTCAAGCAGCTCGAGCACCTCGAGTTGATGGGCGATGTCCAAATACGTCGTCGGTTCGTCCAAAAAGATGATGTCCGTCTCTTGGGCAAGCGCCATGGCGATCCAGACGCGCTGCCGCTGTCCGCCGGAGAGGGCGTCAACCGGCCGATGTTTCAAATCGGCTGTTTTTGTCACGGCAAGCGCCCAGTCGATCGCTTCGTAATCTTGTTTCGTTAGGCGGCCCCATCCTCTTTGATAAGGAAAGCGGCCGTACGAGACGAGCTCAGCGACGGTCAATCCGCTTGTCGCTTCCGGCGTCTGCGGCAAAATGGCCATTTTTTTCGCCAGCTCTTTCGTTGGCTGTTGCGAAATCGCCCGGCCGTCCAACATCACCGCGCCGGATTGCGGAGAGATGATGCGCGTCAGCGTCTTGAGCAGCGTCGACTTGCCGCATCCGTTCGGACCGATAATGGCGGTGATTTGCCGGTCGGGAATGCGGACGGACAAGCGTTCGAAAATCGTCCGGTCATCGTAGCGGACGGTCAGTCCTTCGGCGTATAGGCGGACCATGCGGCCACCTCCTTTTGAACTAAGAAAATGAGAATCAATATCATTAACAAGTTTTATTATAACGAATTCACTCGAAAGAAGACAATACATTTTTGTGAATCAACGATGAATTTTCGTGGCGAACGTCTATGAGGCTGGTGATTTAATCCTAGGAGGCGGGTGATTTAGTGCAAAAACGACTGATTCCACTCATTTCTCAATTAGAAAAACCTTGCAGGATCCGCTTCTCTTCTGAATGAAAATGCCGCCGATCGGGAGGTGACAGCGGTTTTTCACCAGCCTTCTAGATCCGGGTTTGCAATGTTATTTCTCAATTCGAAAAAACCTTGTTGCATCCGTCCTGCTTTTCACACGTTCTCCCATTGAAGAAGGGAATCAACAGTTTTTCACCAGCCTCCTAGAGCTCCGGTTTCAACGTGTTGCCGCCGGTTCCAGCGCCCGCTGCTTTTTTTGGCTGCAAACCTACCAAGCGATGATGCAGAACGGCAACCGATTTTGTGTGTCTGCTCGGCGCAAATAGTTGTTCTGGCAAAAGAAAGCAGGTAACATAAATAGGGAGAGATATTTTTTGAATTATAAAAATTATTTGTGTTTTGGGAGGGGGAAGAAGATGAATTTCACGCTGCCAGCCGAGATTGAATGGTTAAAAGAAAACGTCCGCAAATTTGTGAGCGAAGTCGTCGAACCGGTGGCGATGGATATTGAGGAAAATGATCAGATTCCGCAAGATATCATTGAAAAATCGAAAGAAATGGGGCTGTTTGGATTAAGCATTCCGGAAGAGTACGGCGGCCTCGGCTTGTCGATGGTCGGCAAATGCGCCATTTACGAAGAGCTCGGCAAAACGCATAACGGCTATACGACGTTAATCGGCGCCCATACCGGCATCGGCACCGTCGGCATCGTCGAGCTCGGCACGGAAGAACAAAAGCAGCGCTATTTGCCAAAGATGGCGACGGGCGAATGGATCGGCGCTTTTGCTCTCACGGAGCCGAGCGCCGGATCAAACGCCGCTGCGATCAAAACGACTGCCGTCCGCAAAGGCGACCGCTACATCATCAACGGCTCGAAACATTATATTACAAACGCCATTGACGCCCACGTGTTTACGGTGATGGCGGTCACCGATCCGTCCAAAGGTCCGAAAGGCATCACGTCGTTTATCGTAGAAAAAGATTTTCCCGGCTTTATCATCGGAAAAGTCGAGCGGAAAATGGGGTTGCGCGGGTCGCATTCGGCTGAGCTGTTTTTTGACAACTTGGAAGTGCCGGCCGAAAACGTGCTCGGGAAAGAGGGTGAAGGATATGTCAACGCCTTGAAAATTTTAGCGAACGGCCGCGTCGGTCTCGCCGCGCGCAACCTCGGCTCGTGCATCCGCCTGCTCGAATATTGCATGGAATACGCCGAACAGCGTGAACAGTTCGGCAAGCCGATCATCGAGCAGCAAGCGATCCAACATATGTTGGCGGAAATGAGCATGTTGATCGAAGTGTTGCGCTCAACGGTTTACCGCGTCGCCTGGATGGTCGACCAAAAGATGCGCGTTGTCAAAGAAGCGGCTATCGCGAAGCTGTTCGGTTCGGAAGTGTACAACAAAATCGCCGATATGGCCGTGCAGATTCATGGCGGCCTTGGCTACATGAAAGACTACCCGATCGAGCGCTACTTCCGCGATGCCCGCATCACGAAAATTTACGAAGGCACTTCGGAAATCCAGCGCAACATCATTGCGAACGAACTGCGGAAAGAATACGGAAAAGTGCAGGTGTAACTGAACCGCCGTCTGCTGACAGCAGGCGGCGTTTTTGCGCAGCGATTGTCGGAAAATGTCATCCGTTTTTTGTTGACGGAAGGAGGAAAAGGTTGCTAGAATGAGAGAAAATGAATGACTATTCATAACGCTCCGGTCATTTGTGCAATCTTCCTCTTAGATGACGACCTACCTTTCGTAACAAGGCTCTTTTTTGTAAGCCCTTACATAAATGAACTTGCCCCATGATCACTGATCGAGAAGCATCATATCCAGTGAGTTCAAGAAAAAATGGAAAAGGAGTGGTGAGCGTGCGGCGGACTCAACCGTTGGTGACGACGGGCAGCCGCGGGCTGCAGGAAGATTCGTTCCCGTTTCGGCTTTACCAAAAGGCAAAGCGGTTGGGGGTGTGGAATCCGGCGGACATTGACTTGACGCAAGATGCGAAAGATTGGGAGACGCTGCCGGCTCCGATGAAAGAGGGAATTTTGCGGCTCATTGCCCAGTTTCAGGCGGGCGAAGAGGCGGTGACGCGCGATTTGTTGCCGCTTTTGATGGTCGTCGCCAAAGAGGGGCGGATCGAAGAGGAGATGTACTTAACCACCTTTTTATTTGAGGAGGCGAAACATACCGAGTTTTTCCGTCTCGTGCTCAATGCGCTCGGCGTCAAAGAAGATTTGTCCCATTACCATTCAGAGACGTATCACACGATTTTTAACGATATTTTGCCGTCGGCGATGGGGCGGCTCGAGCATGACTCATCCCCAGAGGCGGTCGCTGAGGCATCGGTCGTATACAACATGTTTGTGGAAGGCGTATTGGCGGAAACCGGATATTATGGCTTCTATAAATCCCTCGAGCAAATGAAAGTCATGCCCGGCTTATTGAAAGGGATCGGCTATTTGAAAAAGGACGAATCCCGCCATATTGCGTATGGTACGTTTCTGCTTCAGCGGCTGATCCGGGAGCATCCGTATCTTCTTGAAGTCGTGATGAAAAAGATGGAGCAGCTCGCCCCGCTTGCCGTGAAACTCAATGAGGAAGCAGCGGCTCGCGATTCGATTTTCGGCCTCGACCACCATGCCGATATCATGAATTTCACCGCCCGCCAACTGGCAACGAGGATGGAAGTGTTGAAAAAAGCGCAGGAGAAGCCGTTTGACGAGCTGTTCGGTCTTGAGGAAAGCGAAAACGTTGGCTAGAAGTTGAGAGTCGAAAACAAGGAAGGGAGAAATCGTCATGACCACCCATGTGCAAGTGCATCATTTTCCGCTCTTCATTGACGGCCAATGGCAGCCGGCAAGCAGCGGGGAAACGTTTAACGTCTACAATCCGGCGACCGGAGAGGCGGTGGCGACCGTCGCGAAGGCGACAGCCGAAGATGTGGATCGGGCGGTGAAGGCGGCGCGCAAGGCGTTTGACGAGACGGATTGGAAGACGATGAAACCGAAAGAACGGGCGCGTCTGCTCAATGCCATCGCCCAAGCCGTCGTCGCCAATGCCCAGGAGCTCGCCTATTTGGAAGCGATCTCAAGCGGAGGGACGATCCGGCGCATCAGCTCGATTGATATTTTGCAGACGATCGATTTGTTCCAAACGATGGCGAATATCGTTCAAGAGTACCCCTTTTCGGAAACGTTACCGATTCCGCCATTTCCCGGACCGGCGCACAATTTTGTTTGGCGCGAGCCGATCGGGGTGTGCGCAGCGATTACGCCGTGGAATTTGCCGCTCATGATCGCATCTTGGAAAATCGCCCCGGCGCTGGCGACGGGCAATACGATAGTTGTCAAGCCGGCAAGCTATACGCCGCTATCGACGCTCAAACTGGCGGAAATCATTTCGTGGTTCGTGCCTCCTGGGGTCATTAACGTAGTGGCTGGACCGGGCGCGGAAGTCGGGGAGGCGCTTGTCCGTCATCCGCAAGTGGACAAGGTGGCGTTTACCGGTTCAACCGAAGTCGGCCGCCGCATTATGGCGTTGGCGTCGGAAACGGTGAAAAACGTCACGCTTGAACTTGGCGGCAAGTCGCCGAACATTTTGCTTGATGACGCGGATTTGGAGATCGCCATTCCGGGCAGCTTGTTTGGCATCTTTTTGCACTCCGGCCAGCTGTGCGAATCGGGAACGCGGTTGTTTGTGCCGGATCGGATGCATGATGAAGTCGTCGAACGGCTCGTCGCGCTGACAAAAACGCTGCAAATCGGCCACCCGCTTGACCCGGCGACGGATATCGGCCCGGTCATTTCCGAGCGGCAACAAGAAACGGTGCTATCCTATATTGAAGCCGGCAAACGAGAAGGGGCGACGCTTGTCTGCGGCGGTCATGCGGTGGATGTCCCGGGCTGTGAAGGCGGCCATTTTGTCGCGCCGACGATTTTTACGAATGTGAAAAACGACATGAAAATCGCTCAAGAAGAAATTTTCGGCCCGGTGTTGTCTGTCATTCGCTACCACGACGTGGAGGAGGCGGTGGCGATGGCGAACGATACGATTTACGGGCTGGCGGCCGGCGTTTGGACGCGCGATGTCAACAAGGCGTACACCATCGCCGGGCGCTTGCGGGCGGGCGTCGTTTGGATCAATGATTGGCATATGCTGCGCAATGACGCGCCGTTTGGCGGCTACAAGCAAAGCGGCATCGGACGCGAGATGGGCAAATATTCGCTTGATGCCTACACGCAGCTGAAACATGTGCATACGTCGATGGTGCCGGAGCTCGAGAAGCGCAAATGGTATCAAGTGCTGTTTTCGAAGCTGGGCGCAATGAGAAAAGCATAAAAGGGGGATGGAGGGAATGACGACGTTAGCGAATTTTTGGCTGCGCACGGCGATTTATACGGGCTCAAATAGCCGGGCACTCGTGCCGGATTTGTTTCGCGGGCTCGGCGCCAAGCGGGTGCTGTTGCTTTCCGACCGCGGGCTGGAGCAGGCCGGAGTCGTCGGGAAGGTAGCCGATCTGTTTTGGCTGACGCCGCACGGGACTGGACCGGAACTGGCTGGCATCTTCCTAGATATCCGCCAAGATGCGGAAAGCGAATGCGTCAATGAGGCCGCGCGCTATGCGCGCGAAGTCGGCGCCGATGCTTTGTTGGCCGTCGGCGGCGGCAGCGTGTTGGATACGGCTAAAGGCGTGAAATACGCCTTGTTCAAAGGGTTGCGCGACATTAAAGAGGCCATTCCCGGCGGGTTGTTGTACGAGTCGTTTCCAAAAGCGCAATTCATGCCGATTCCGCACATCGCCATCCCGACGACCGCCGGCACGGGATCGGAAGTGTCGCCGATTGCGGTCATTTATAATGAAGAGTTGCGGTTGAAAACGAACATCATCCATCCGTTTATTAATGCCGATGTGGCGGTGCTCGACCCGGATTTGACAGTCGGGCTGCCGCCGAAGGTGACGGCGTTCACCGGCATGGATGCGCTCACCCATGCCATTGAGGCGCTTGCCTCGCCGACGGCGACCGCGCTTACGGATGCATGCGCTTTGCAAGCGATTCGTTTGATTCACGATTATTTGCCGCAGGCGGTTCACGACGGCGGGAACATCCGCGCCCGCTCGGAGATGCTGCAGGCGAGTTTGCTTGGCATCACCGCTTTCAGCTTTGCCTTAAACGCCATCCCGGTGCATAATTTCGCCCATGCGTACGGGGCGATGTTCCGCATTCCGCACGGATTGGCGAATGCGGTCTTTTTGCCGGTCGTCATGGAAACGATTCCTGATTTGTATTTGCCAAAAGCAAAGCGGCTGGCTGAAGCGCTCGGCATTCACGATCACGGCCAAGCGGAAGAGGTGCTGCTCGCTAAAGCGATCGAGCGCATTCGCCGCTTGCGCGATGACATCGGGCTGCCGGCTGATTTTGCCGATTATCCGATCACGGACGAACAATTTGCCGCAACCATTCCGGCGGTCGCTGCCGACCCGGCAGCGGTCAGCTTTCCACTGCCTCCTGAACTGATTCGGGCGGTCGGCGAGCGCGTTGTGAAGTTGACAGTGGAAAAAGGATGAAGCAGGAAGAAACCGGTATCCCGCACATGAAGCGGGACACCGGTTTTTTGTGCCAGCGGTTCAGCCCCGCGGCCGCCCGATAACCGTGTCCAACGACCAAAGTTGGCTTCCGTTCAGCCATAAATACATCGACATGGCAAGCAAGGCGAGGTTGAATTCATAGCCTGTCTCCCGTCCGTTGCCAAGCAGCCCGGCGTCCGCTTTGACGGTGACGATCGCCCCCGTCATAATGACAGCAAACGCCGCAGCCATCAGCCGTGTGCCGAGGCCGAGCATCATTGCCCAGCCGCCGGCCAGTTCGACAATCGTGACGATGTAGGCGAGCCAGCCGGGAAGCCCCATTGCCGCAAACGAATCGGCCGCTGCCCCGAGCCCTCGCTGCCATTTCACCCAGCCATGGGCGAAAAAAATGAATCCGGTGACGATTCGCAACAGAAAGGCGCCGAATTCCTCGGAACGCATTAGATTTTCCCTCCTTGTCCAACCGCATGGTAGTACAATGTTATGCAGGCACGTCCGTTCCCATGCCTTTCGTTAGCCATTCGACCGGCAATGGGCTACAATGGAGGGGAAGCGTGTCAAAAGTAGAGGAGGATGGCCATGAAAATTGAAGTATGGTCCGATTTTGTCTGTCCGTTTTGCTATATCGGCAAGCGCCGTTTGGAACAAGCGCTGGAACAGTTTCCGCACCGAAACGACGTGACGGTCGTCTTCCGCAGCTTTGAGCTCGACCCGAACGCCCCAAATGAGACGCCGCTGACGATCCATGAAATCATTGCCAAAAAATACGGAATTACCGTGGAGGAAGCGAAGCGGGCAAACGCGGATATCGGCAGGCAGGCGGAAGCGGTCGGCTTGACGTTCCGCTTCGAGACGATAAAGCCGACGAATACGTTTGACGCTCATCGCTTGGCGCAATACGCAAAGGAAAAAGGGAAGCTTGATGATGTCGTCGAACGGCTGTTTTTCGCGTATTTCACCGAATCAAAGCGAATCAGCGACCGCGCCGTGCTCCTTGACATCGCGGAAGCGGCCGGGCTTGACCGAAGCGAGGCGGAAGCGGTGCTTCATGGCGGCCGCTACACGGAGCAAGTGCGAAACGATGAAGCGGAAGCGGCCCGGCTTGGCGTCCGCGGTGTGCCGTTTTTCGTGCTGAATGGAAAGTATGCCATTTCTGGGGCTCAGCCGGTGGATGTGTTCCGGCGGGCGCTAGAAACGGTGTGGGAGGAGGAACAACAAGCTTCGCCGTTGCGGCCGCTCGCTGACGAAGGCGGGGCATGCACGGACGGCAACTGCTCGATCGACGAAAAACTCGCTCGTTAAGCAAATGAACAACCGGCTCGAGTCCTCCGAGCCGGTTGTTTTTTGCCATTCCATTGAGGTGAGGCCGGTAGGATGAAGGCAAATCAGCCGCGCTTTACAAACAGCGGCAAGTCCGTATGCCCCATCGCGCGGACGTAGACGAACAGCTGCCCTTTATGGTGGATTTCGTGATCCATCGCCATTTGCAGCAGCTGCGCGGCTGGGATGTGAATGCCAAAGATGGAAGTGAAATCGAGCGTCCGGTTAAAGTCGTCATCACTCATTGATTCGATGAGCTGCCTCGTTTTTTCCGTATACGTTTCCGCCAGTTTAGCCAAATTTGTCTCCGGTTCTTCGATTTTTTGCCGGAACAGCGATGGATCGCCGTGTTTCGCCGCGTTGGCGAAATTGTAAAAGCTGAACAGCATATGCGTCGCCAGCTGCTTCGCCGTCATCGACGTCGGCGTCGGTTTGTACTCATAATGCGCTTCGTCGATTTTGTTGATCAGTTCCAGCGTGACATGGCGATGTGAAAGGAAATAGTTCACCCATTTTTGTGCGCGGGGCATGGCGATACCTCCTTTTGGTTAAGGATTCCTGTTTTCATTTTACCATAAACGTCTTCGTTATCGTCAGCGGGGAAGCTTGACCCGAAAGGTCGTCCCTTGGCCAAGAGTGCTGTGGACATCGATGGTTCCGCCGTGAGCCGATACGAATTCTTTGGCAATAGCAAGGCCCAATCCGGTTCCCCCGCGATTTCGCGTCCTCGCTTCATCTGTGCGGTAAAAGCGATCGAACAAAAAGGGCAAATGCTCCGGCGCGATGCCGATGCCTGTATCGGAAACATCAATTTGCAACATGACGGGCTCTTCATCGATCATCACGTTTACCGCTCCACCCTCAGGGGTATAGCGGATTGCATTGACCAACAAATTCAGAAACACTTGGGTGATGCGATGCGGATCGACACAAATCGTTGTATGGTTGGTCGAGCAGGTTAAATGAATACGAATGTTTTTTTCTTCCGCATGGGGAGCCACCCGTTCGATGAGCTGTTGCAAAAGGCTCTTCATATTGGTCGGTTTCCGCTCGAGCGTCAGTTTACCGGCTTCGGCAAGTGACAGTTGATGCAAATCTTCTACGAGACGAGTCAGCCGAATCAACTCATCTTGTAGCGGCAACAGCTTCTCAGGCTCAATGGGGCGGCGCTGTTGCTGAAACCAATCGAGCTTTCCGCGCAGAATCGTTAGAGGTGTTCGCAGTTCATGGGCGACATCGGCGACCAAACGTCGGCGGACTTCCTCCTCTTGTTGCAACTGTCTGGACATCTCGTTGAACGTTTGGGCGACTTTTCCGTATTCATCCTTGGTAATGACCGGCGCCTGGATGCCGAATTCCCCTTTTCCGAGGCGGTCAATTGTGTAAATAAGCAGCTCAAGCGGCGCTGTGAACCGTTTTGACAGCCAAAGGGCGATGAAAAGGGAAAGAAATACCAATACGACAGCGCTAAGCAAGGATAGTGTGGTGACAGAACTCGTGATCCCCCTCCGTGCCTTGGCCATATTTCCAACTTCACGGTCGTAGTAATACAAAAACGCTACTGTTTTTCCATCTGCTTGTATCTTGGTCGGGATGCCGAGCCCAATCACCCATGATGCAGGAATCTCTCCTGCCGCATATAGTTGCTCGCCCTTGCGGGATAAAAGGACCATCCCGACCTGTTCGTGTCGTTTCATGATAGCTGTATGAAGTCGGATTTGTTGGATGCCGTTCCAAGAGTGATGGTGCGTTTCGTAATAATGGGCAAAGATGGTCGACAGTTCTTTCGTTTCTTGGCTTCGATCCACCTTTAGCATCGCGTCCAGTATGTCGGTGACGACCACTTTGATGATGAGAGAAAATATGATTCCCATGCCGATAATAAAGGCGGCCAACGAAAGAAATAGCTTGCGTCTGATGCTCATATCTGCTCACCGAACCGATAACCGAATCCGTAAACGGTTTGAATGTAGGTCGGACGGGACGGATCATCTTCAATCTTTTTGCGGAGACGGCTGATATGAGCATCAACGGTTCGTTCATCATTGAATAGGTCGTCTTCAAAAATGCTTTGCAAAAGTTGCAGTCGGCTATAGACGACACCTGGTTTTGCAGCTAGGGTGAGAAGCAGTTTAAATTCGGTTGGTGTTAGGGCGATTTCATTTCCTCGTTTCCATACACGGCATTGTGCTTCGGAAATGGTCAAATCGCCGCGTTTCAACATTTCTTCTTGATTTTCCAGCCCTTCTATTCGCCGCAATACCGAACGAATGCGGGCAGCCAATTCTCTTAACGAAAAAGGTTTGGTGATATAGTCATCAGCTCCCACCTCTAGGCCAATGATTTTGTCAGTTTCCTCTGTTTTTGCTGTGACCATGATGATGCCAACGCGGCTCGTCTTGCGCAGTTCGCGGCACACGTCAATCCCGCTCATTTCGGGAAGCATCCAGTCAAGCACTACAAGGGACGGATTGGTTTCTTTAACTTTTTGCAGTGCTTCTTTGCCCGTCTTGGCTGTGACGATCTCAAATCCTTCCTGCCGCAAAAATGGCTCCATAAATTCGAGCACTTTTTCTTCATCATCTACTAATAACAACGTATGCGGCATTTCTTGTTCCCTCCTGTTTCTTCTCTTCTCTTTTCATTATAGCCCCATATGGACGAATTTAGGAAAATGTCATCGAACCCGCAACGCTTCGTCATTAGTTTGCAACATTGCTTGGGTAGAATGAGACCGTAGCATGAAGGCATAACGGCGCGATTTTGGGTTGGGAACGAAGCTGAGTCATTCACTAGACTAACGTTTGTTTTTGGAAACTTACACAAAGGATGGTGAACATGAAAAAAACTCTTTTGATCCTGTTGGTTTTGCTCGGGGGCTTAATTGGCGGATTGATTTTATCCATTGTTATCCTCGATTATAGTTATCAATGGTTTGGTGTGTCATTCGGCTCTCTCATTCTCTTTTTGCCGGTAGCCTGTGCAGTCATCGCGTTCATGATGTTTCGGCACAAATGGAAAGAATAGCGAAACGGAGGGACAGCCATGAGCAGGGAGAGGTATCGCAATAAAATGATGTACCTTTCACGATGGATGTTTATGATCCTTGCATGGGGGCTTGTTGTCAGTGTAGTGGTTCAGACGTTTTGGGCGGGGATGGCCATCTTTAAGAATCCCGTATATTGGAAGAATCACATGATGTTTGTCCATTTTTTTGAGATTGTCCCCATTCTCATGCTGATTGTTGCGTTCACGGGGCGGCTTCCAAAGAAGTTGTGCTGGCAGAGCGCTGGATTGTTGGGGCTCCTTTTTATGCAGTACTTCACGGCCAACTTGAAAAGCGTTGGTGCGTTTCATCCCGTGATTGCCTTGGGCCTATTTTGGCTGTCTTGGAACGTGGCGAGACTGTCAGGAACAAGTCATTTGTTTATGGAACAGGGAGGAAAAGAGAAATGAAGAAACTGCTTTTGGTTCTCTTCACAGCTGTATTTGCCGGGTTTCTTGGGGGATTGGTTCTGTCGGAAATCATTGCAGTGGCGGCCCGTCTCCTCCTGGGTCCGTCCCCTTGGCTGAAATGGCTGAAATACATGCCGATCTATCTGGCCTTTTTTGTTGCTGTTGCTACCTCGATCGCATTACACCGTAAATCAAACAGAGGGGATAGGTGAAAATATGGATTTTTTAATAAAATTCAGCCTAAAAAATGCCGTAGCTGTATTTATGATTTCTTTTCTTCTTGTTCTAGGAGGTTTGTACTCATTCTCCTCTTTGAAAATGGATTTGCAGCCAAATATTGAGTTTCCACAGCTATCGATTGAAGTCGTTTACCCGGGAGCATCACCTGAAGACATCAATGAACAGGTCACTTCGAAGTTAGAGGAAAAGTTTACATCCCTTGAGGGAATGAAAAAAATGCAGAGCTCTTCGTTTGAAAGCATTGCGATCATCAACCTTGAGTTTCCGTTTCATACCGATATGGAGAAAACAGAACGGCAAGTCGATGCATTAATAAAAGATACAAAGCTTCCTGATCATGTTCAAACAAAAATTAATCGTTTTTCGACTGGTTCATCCCCCATTTTGAACATCTCTTTATTTGCGAAAAAAGATGTGGATTTGCAAAAGCTATTGGAACAAAATGTGATTCCTGAATTGAATAAAATAAATGGCGTTAACTCTGTCTCCGTTGGCGGAATGAAAGATGATGTGGTGCAAATAACGATTGATAAGCAAAAAGCGCTGCAGGCAGGATTAAGTTTATCGCAAATTAAAGATCAGATTAGCGAAAAGTTCCTTTCGTTCCCTGCCGGAAGCGTAAATATTGACACATTGCAAATCCCTGTGCGCGTGCAAGAAAAACTGGAAACGGTTGAAGCGTTAAAGAACATGCCGTTAATGTCCTCACTTACTCCGACATCGCAAGTGGTAAAATTAAAAGACATTGCGAAAATAGAAACGAGGACAGAGCAGCCGGAAATAACACGCTACAATTTGAAAGACTCCCTTTCCATGGCGATCACGAAAAAACAAGATGCCAATACGGTAGAAGTGGCCGACAAAGTTATTAAAGTATTAGATGCCCACAAAGATGAATTTGATTATGCGATCAGCTTTGATACTGCAGAAGCCATCAAAAAATCCGTCGAATCGCTTATCCGTGAAGGACTATTAGGGGCTCTATTTGCTTCCATTGCCGTGCTTGTGTTTTTGCGCAACGTGCGCGCGACTGTGATTGCTATTGTTTCCATTCCATTATCCTTGTTAGTGGCGTCGATTTTCCTACATCAACTCGATATTTCGTTAAATGTCATGACACTTGGTGGAATGGCGGTGGCGGTTGGCCGCGTCGTTGATGATAGTATTGTCGTCATCGAAAACATTTTCCGGCGGGCTCGCAAGTCGAAAAACGGTCTGACAGATGAACTTGTTCAAGATTCGACAAAAGAAATTTTAAAGGCGATTACCTCATCAACGATTACAACGGTTGTCGTCTTTTTACCACTTGGCCTTGTTGGAGGAATTACAGGTGAATTTTTCTTGCCATTTGCGTTAACGATTGTTTTCTCATTACTTGCGTCATTGCTTGTTGCGGTCACGATTGTGCCGATTTTAGCGAAATTCTCTTTTAAAAAAGTTCCGCCTGAAGAAAAAGAAGGAGTGTTGCAGCGTGTTTATGGGCGAGTCATTGCTTGGGCATTAAGCCATAAAGCGGTTATTTTATTAATGTCGGTTATGTTGCTTGCTAGTTCTGTTGCGCTTGTCCCTAAATTAGGGTTCGTGTTTTTACCAAATGAGGAACAAAAGACGCTAGTCGCTAGCATCGAGCTCCCTTCTTCGACATCGCTTGAAAAAACAAACGATGTTTCGTTAAAAATTGAAAAGATGTTTGACAGGCAAAAGGAAATTAAAGAAGTGACCGCAGGAGTTGGCAGCCGCGATTTTCGTACCGGATTGAAGCGGCAAAATCAGGCAAATTATTTCCTTAGCTTAAAAGAAGACGTAAATGTCGCTTCTTTTATAAAAAAGCTGGAAAAAAACATGCAAAAGATTGTTGACAAAGAGGTGCCGGGCACAAAGCTTGGCGTGCAAGAACTGCAGGTGGGGCCACCTTCTAACAATAATATTAATCTAGATTTACATTCGAACGATTTGGCTTCCTTACAAAAGGCAGCGAAGCAAGTGGAAGAATACTTGAAGAAGCGTACAGACTTAAAATATGTAACAAACAACTTCGCGGATAAACAAAAGCAAATCATAGTTGATATTGATCCAGAAAAAGCAGCGGCTTATGGAGTATCCAGCTTCCAAATTCTCGGAACGATTGCAGATGAAACGAAACCGGTTGATGTTGGCACGCTGGAGCTTGATGGCGTTGAATGGAAAGTTCAATTGACATACGACAAACGCATTGATGCTGTTGAAGAGTTAAAAAATGCACTCATTTTCACAAAACGCGGGTTTGTTCCTGTATCAAAACTGGCAACTGTTAAGGAAGTGGAAACGTATACATCGATTCAAAAGTTAAATGGAAACGTATTCGCTCGAGTGTCAGCGCAGATTGTAGGGGATAATATTCAAAAAGTGACCCAGGATGTCATTGAGAAGCTGGAAAAAGACGTTGATTTACCAAGAGGTGTGTCATTGGAAAGCGGTGGAGGGAGCGATGAGACGATTGAAACGTTCCAACAAATTGGTTTGGCGATGGTCGTTGCCATCGGTCTGGTATATGTTACGATGCTGATTACATTTGGAAAGGCACGAATTCCTTTTGTCATTTTATCTTCGCTCATTTTCGTTCCGATTGGTTCGTTTCTCGGATTGTATGCTGCTAATGAACCGATGTCGGTCAGTGTGATGATTGGGTTGTTAATGTTAATTGGCATTGTTACAACGAACGCCATTGTTCTTGTGGATCGCATCGTGCGAAATCGTGAGCAAAAGGGAATGGCCATTCGCGATGCACTCATTGAGGCAGGAAAAACGCGCTTGCGTCCCATTTTCATGACAGCGTTTGCGACAGTAGCTTCCCTTATTCCCCTTGCATTGACGAAAGCATCAGGAACGTTAATTTCCAAAGGGCTGGCTATTACAGTGATCGGCGGTCTCACTTTGTCTACATTGCTCACGTTGATCATCATTCCGGTGATGTATGAACTGTTCTTTATTCGACAAGTGAAAGCAGAAAGAAACAAATAAACAAAGAGAGGTTGGCCATAGCTCTCAAATTAAAAAAAAGAATAAATATTATGCCTTATTGGATCACTCTTTTTGAGGACATGATCATGTCTGAGAAAGGGTGGTTTTGTTGAAGACGTCCAACAAAATGGCATTGTTGTTTAGATGGATGAAGAAGCATGTGATCGCGCAAAGAATTGGAACATATGGTCCGAGACCATCCATTTATTCCAGGAAAGGGGAAGTTGCGCGCCCATGATTTCGTGGCGCTTGGCACCTTTCTTCAGGAAGATGTATGTGGCATGCCTATCTTTGTATACGCTCACAGCCAACGCCTCCCCAAATGAAGGGTGAAGCCTTGGAGCTGCTCGCTCCAAGGCTTCACTTGATGGCTATGGAGATACCCTCTTTTTCCTCTTTTACCGAAGAACACTTCTGTACACGATTTGAGGAGTTTCCTGCTCCTGCCTGAGCTCCCTTTCCTTCATGGCAATGGAAGAAACTCCTCTTATTCATTACAATGAAAGTAAATCGTCAGCGCTTTGTCCACACATGACGATGAATGGGAAAACGCAAAGTGGATGAGGAAAGGATGGGGAAAGATGAAACAGACCTCTGCGCCCGATCCGCTGCGGATCAAAGTGCTCATTGCCGATGACAATTCCTTTGTCCGCGAAGGGCTGCGGATCATCTTAAGCACGTATGACGAGTTTGATGTCGTCGCGACCGTAAGTGATGGGAAAGAGGCGGTGGAATATTGCCGGCATCATGAAGTCGATATTGCGTTATTGGATGTGCGCATGCCGAACATGAACGGCGTCGAAGCGACGAAGCTCATCTGTGAGCAGACGAAGACAAAGCCGCTGATTTTGACGACGTTTGATGATGATGAGTACATTATGGATGCCATCCAATACGGCGCAAAGGGATATTTTTTAAAAAATACCGATCCAGAGCGAATCCGGGAAGCGATCAAAGCCGTTTATCACGGTCAAGTGGTCATGCAAGAGGTGGTCATGGAAAAAATCAAGTCCAATCTCAAAGAAGAAAAAGGACCGACGCCGAAAATCGACAAACGTCTGTTTACTGAGCGAGAGTTGGACATTATGGCGCTCATTGCGAAAGGGCTTTCGAATAAAGAAATTGCCAGCCAGCTATTTATCTCCGAGGGAACGGTGGCTAATTACATTACGTCCATTTTCAATAAAACGGGATTGCAGCATCGAACGCAAATCGCTGTTTATTACCTGACGGGGAAAATCGGTTGAGGGAGCGGTATGGAACGTTTGCTTCTGTTTTACAAACTCATTGTATGGGGATATGCAGCGCTTGATTATATCTCATCGGAACAGAGGAATGAATCTTGGTTTGTCTTGTCCTCTCTCATTTATTTTTGTCTCAGTTTGTTTGCTTCTATCGTTCGAAATGTAAGGTGGAAAAAGGGAGCGGCGCTGTGTTCCGTTTTCCTTGTGATCCTTTCAAGCGCCTATGTGGAGCCGTCATTTGGTTTATTGCTGTCTCTCAATGGATATGAGTTGGCTTCGTTCTATATTCCCCGACTATGGGGGATATGGGTGGTGCTGCTTGTTCCCATTGTTTGGCTTGGCCCTTCGGCAGCGAAATTGTATGGTCTTGTGGCGTTGTTCAGTCTTGTCAGCGTGACGACAGCCAAGCGCCATCTTGAGCGGATGAAACAACAAGAAGATCGTTTGGATCAACTGCGCAACGATTTGCATCGGCTGACAAGGAGTGTCAACGAATATCATCAATATATCAAGCAATCGGAATATATGTTGCAATTAGAAGAGCGAAACCGTCTGTCACAGCGCATTCATGACCAAATCGGCCATTCGCTGACGGGGGCGCTCATTCAGATGGAGGCGGCCAAACGGTTGATGGATGGAGACCGCAACAAGGCAAAACAATTGTTGGAAAACGCCATCCACATTTCCAAAGAAGGCATTGAACAAATTCGGATGACCTTAAAACAGATGAAACCGCCGCCTGAGCAAATGGGGATCAATCGGGTGAAATTATTTATTGATGAGTTTTCCGCCCAACATCATCTCCCGATTCCACTCGTATGCAAAGGGGATCTGGATGTGATTACGCCAATCCAATGGAAAGTCATTTATGAGAACATTGCCGAGGCGTTGACGAATGCGATCAAATACGCCGAGGCCACCGCCATTGCCGTTGAGATTCACGTCTTGAATCGAGTCATCAAGGTGGAAGTGAAAGATAACGGGAAAGGTGCGACCAAGATCAAGAAAGGGCTTGGGATCATCGGCATGGAGGAACGGGCGGCCTCTGTTCATGGCACGGTCATTGTCGATGGGACAAACGGGTTCTCTGTCACAACGTTGCTTCCGATTCATGAGTAATTCGTGAATTTTCTCATGTCAACGAGATGAATTCCTGCACTTACAGGAGTTCATCTTTTTTTCTATAATCAATAACACCAAGTATGGAAAGAAGGTGGAACGGTGAACATGTTGGAAATCAAGCAGGTCACGAAAAAATTTGGCGACTTCATTGCGGTGGATCATATGTCCCTCTCTGTCGCCGAAGGAGAAATCTTTGGCTTTCTCGGAGCCAACGGAGCGGGAAAAAGCACCACGATCAATATGATTGCCGGGTTGCTGCGCCCGAACGCAGGTGAAATCAGGATTCTCGGCAAGGACATCACTAGGCACCGCCAGTTTGCCAAACGACAGATCGGCATCGTGCCTCAAGAAATCGCCATCTATGAAAATTTGACGGCGTATGAGAATGTAGAGTTCTTTGCCGGATTGTATGGACTGCGCGGCGCGGAGCTGCGCCAGCGGGTGGAAGAGGCGCTTGAGTTTGTTGGCTTGAGTGATAAACGCAAACGTTATCCGAAGCATTTCTCAGGCGGGATGAAACGGAGGCTCAATATCGCCTGTGCGATCGCCCATCGGCCGAAGCTCATCATTATGGACGAACCAACAGTCGGCATCGATCCGCAGTCGCGAAATGATATTTTAGCTTCGGTCAAAAAGCTCAATGACATGGGATGTACGATTATTTATACAAGCCATTACATGGAGGAAGTTGAAGAAATTTGTACACGAATCGCGATCATTGATCATGGAAAGATCATCGCAGAGGGGACAAAGGAGCAATTGGAAGCGATGATTACCGATACAAAAGATATTTGGATAGAAATCAGGGGCATGGATCAGCTCAACAAGCAGCATCTGCAAGACATTCCCGGGGTCAAGGCGGTGCAATGTGAAGAAAATATGATTAAAATCAGTTCGGACATCAATGTCAATAATTTAAATCAAATTGTGCAATGTCTGATCAATGACGGGGTGGAGATCCGGTCGCTCGAAGACCAATCACCGAATTTAGAAACCGTTTTTCTTACGCTGACGGGGAGAAATTTGCGGGATTCATGACCGATCTTTCATTGTGCAAAGGAGGTGCTTCTTTTGAATATTGTTCGGATCGCGGTAAAGGAGATCAAAAGCGATTTTCGTGATGCCCGGACGCTGTTTTTCATGCTGCTGTTTCCGATCGTACTCATGTTCATCTTAGGAACAGCCCTTTCTCACGCGTTCCAATGGACGATTTCCATCGGTGAGGTACGCGTCTTCTACAAAGACCAAACAGCCGGGCAGTTGTCGGCATCTATTCACGCCATGGCTCAAGAGGCGAAGAAAGCCCATATCGATTTTCAAAAGGTGCCGGACGATATGAATGGAAAGCAAGCGGTTCAGGAAGGAAAAGCCGATGGATACGTCGAGATCGGCCTACACGGAGTTGAATTGTACACCAATGAACGCAACCAGATCAAAGGGGGCCTTGTTGAGGGGGCGATGGCCGCGTTTGTGGGCCAATATCAGCTGGCCATGGCCGTTTCGCAAGGGCAGCCGGGTTCGTTTCAGCCCAATCGAAATCCGCATGAGGAGTACATTCAAGAACGATCGCTGCGTTCCAAACGAAAACCGGGGGCGATGGATTATTATGCGGTGGCGATGACGACCATGATCGCTTTGTATAGCGCATTGCCTGGCAGCTCTTTGTTGCGGGGAGAGCGGACGCGGAAGACGGCTGACCGCCTTTTGGCGGCTCCTGTTCGCAAAAGCGAGATTTTTATTGGAAAACTGGCCGGAAACATCGTGGCGAATTTTCTTTGTGTGGCCGTAGTGATCTTGTTTAGTAAACTTGTTTTTCACGCGTATTGGGGGCGTCACTTCAGTCTCGTGTATTTGCTTCTGTTGACTGAGGTGGTATTGGCCATAAGCTTTGGGCTAGGGATGAGCTATCTGGCAAGGACAGAAGGAGCAGCGCGAACGATGGCGATGGTCCTCATTCAGCTTGCTTCTTTTTTCGGGGGTGCTTATTTTCCGATCGATGAAACGAAGTGGTTTGCTCATTTGTCGCCGCTTTCTTGGATGAATGAAACGATTTTTAAAATGGTATATGCCAACGATGTGTCCAGCGTGGTTCCAACCATGCTTCTCAATGTCGGTCTAGCGGCGTTGTTTTTATTGATCGCAGTGGCGTCTGTAGCGAGACGGGAGGGATTATAGGGTGAACGATGTGATTTGGTTGGTGAAGTATACGTTAAAGCGAACGTTCCGTCGAAAAATCAATTTTTTGTTATATTTTGGCACGCCGTTGGCGGCAATCCTTTTGTCTTTGTTTGCGGCCGGGGGCAACCCTGTCAAGGAGGTGCGCATCGGGATCGTCAATGAGGATCATGGACGGATTACCGATGATACGATCCATTTTCTGAAAAACATTGACCATCTATCAGTGAAAAGCGTCAAGTTGTCAGCAGTGGACGACCAAATCACCTCGCAAAAGGTGGATGGCGTGTTGATTTTTCGCCAAGGGTTTTCCGAAAGTGTCCAGCACGGCCAGCCTCGGCCGATTGAACTCGTCTCGCTCAAGGGAGCGGAAATCACTACGTTTATCAAATCATACTTGCATGAATACATTGATCATCTGGCCACATTGGGGCGATTGGCCAATGGAAACAACGATCTCTTTTGGAAAATGTATGAACGGTATCAACACGCACCGTTCCGGTTGGCTATTCATTCATTATCCGATACATCCAAACAAAAAGCGATCACGTATCAAACGATCGGCTACTTGCTCATGATCATGTTAATGTCAGCGGGAAATTTGACGGAGATCATCATCAAAGAAAGAGAAGAGCGCACGTATTCTCGATTATTGACGACACCGATTCAAGCCAGAACGTATGTGTTATCGAATGTTGTGGTGAATGTGTTGGTCATAACGGTACAGATTATCGTGACCTTTGTGGCGATGAAAAACATCTTTCATATTTATCCTAACGTTCCGATGTGGCAAATGGCCCTCGTACTTTTCGTTTTCTCTTTATCGGCAATCGGGTTGGCTTTGATTACGGTGATGTTGGCGAACAGCTCCACCTCCGCCGGAGCGCTGCAGCCATTGATCACCGTTCCGACCTGCATGCTGGCCGGCTGTTTTTGGCCCGTCGAGTTGATGCCGAAGTTTTTGCAAAAGGCGGCGTACTTTCTACCGCAACGGTGGGCGCTTGATCTCTTGGTGAAGCTGCAGGAGGGGCGTTCTTTTGGCAGTTTGTATTTGCATGTGTTGATTCTTCTCGCTTTTGCACTGACCTTTTTCCTTATTGCCGTTTATAAGTTCAACCGAGGCCAACAGAGTGGACAGTTTGTATAATGGTTTTCGGTGATTGCAGGCCGGTATGTTTGAATCTGCCATTTCCCAAGTTTGCGCGGCAAGTTTTCTTTTGCCCATCATGGGGCTGTATGGCTGTGGTGTTCATTCATATCGAACGGGAGCGTAAGGCACAACCGAAGAGAACGGTTGCGCCTTATTTCTTGGCCATGGGGAAGTATCTATGGCATTTTGGAGGATGATGCTTATGCTAATAGTGCCATATTCCTAAACGGAAAAGGCTGTGAAAGGAGAAGACAGATGATCAACATTTTTCTTGATCCTGGGCACGGCGGGAACGACACCGGCGCGGTCGGCAATGGATTGCGAGAGAAGGACATCACGCTGTTCATCGCCTTGGAGATGCGCCGCCTTTTGCAAAGTGAGTACGAAGGAGTTTCGGTGCAGCTGAGCCGGACCAACGATGAGACGGTCTCGCTCAACGAGCGGACGGAGCGGGCCAACCGCTGGGGAGCCGATGTGTACATTTCCATTCACGTAAATGCGGGTGGGGGCACTGGATATGAAGATTATATTTATCATCGGCTCGATGAGGATTCTCTAGCGGCTCGCATTCGCGATGCCATTCACGAAGAAGTCGTCAAAGCCACAGGATTTCGCGACCGCGGGAAAAAGAGAGCAAATTTTCATGTGTTGCGGGAGACCGCGATGCCAGCTGTGCTCACGGAGAACGGATTTATTGATCGAGAAGAGGATGCGAGAAAACTGAATGATACCCGTTTTTTGCGCATGGTCGCCCGCGGGCATGTGAATGGGTTGGAACGGGCGCTTGGGCTGCGGAAAAAACAAAAAACAGCATTGACCCGCGTCATTGTCGATGGGACGCAAGTCGGCGCATTTGCCGAACGGGAAAACGTGCTTCGTCAAGTCGAGCGGCATTTAGGGAGAGCCAGACAGATTGTGCTTGAACAGGTGGGAGAATGATAGGGAAGCTTGCTTCGTCTCGGCGGGGCAGGCTTTTTTTGTCCATTTGTCTTAGTGGAACCGCCGCTTCCTTCTTTGTCCACACGTCATATGAGTATAGCAACGTAATGAAGGAAGGAGGAAGAACATGTTTGGCTATTCCATCGTCCAGTTGGCCCGCCGCCATGCGGGGCGTCTTGACCGTCCTCTCCGTCACGCGCTGGTCAGTATGTACAAACCGATGACGCGCATGCCGTGCATTTTTCACCGTTGGATGGAGCGGTGGCTGCGGAAATGGCGGAGGCTTTCCGTCTTGATTGAAGTCGAAAATGCTGAAGGGATGGAAGCAGTGGCCAAGGCGGAACGCGATCATTTCCGTATGACAGTACGCCACCATTTTCGCCATGTTCCCTTCTACAGCGCAAGGGTGACACCTGCGGCGCTCGAGCAGCTGCTTGAGCATCCAAAAGTGAAAAAAGTGTATCTTAACCGCACCGTCAAAGCGTTATTAAACAACGCCGTGCCATCGGCGAATGCGAAACACGTCACCGTCAATGGAACCGAGCTGAGCGGCAAAGGGGTGACGATTGCGATTGTCGACACCGGCCTTTACCCGCACCCGGATTTAGAAGGACGGATTGTGGCGTTTGCTGATTTGGTGAATGGCCGCACGGCACCGTATGATGACAATGGTCACGGAACGCATTGCGCCGGCGATGCGGCCGGAAACGGGCGCATGTCGGACGGGCTGTATGCCGGACCGGCGTATGAGGCGAATGTCGTGGGCGTCAAAGTGCTCGACCGCTCGGGAAGCGGAACGTTAGAAACCATTATGCGCGGCATCGAATGGTGCATTGATTACAACAAGGACAACCCGGACAAGCGCATTCATATCATTTCTTTGTCGCTTGGCGGGGAGCCGCAGCCGTTCCCGGCCGAAAATGATGATCCGCTCGTGCAAGTCGCGGAGCGGGCGTGGGAGCAGGGGATTGTCGTCTGTGCGGCAGCCGGAAATGAGGGGCCAAATTACGGGACGATTTCAAGCCCGGGTATTAGCGACCGCATCATTACCGTTGGAGCTCTTGATGACCGTAATACGGGGGAAACGCGCGCCGACGATGACGTGGCGTCGTTTTCGAGCCGAGGGCCGACCGAGTACGGGGTGACCAAACCGGATCTCGTCGTTCCCGGGGTCAACATTATATCGCTTCGCGCCCCGCGTTCATTTCTTGACAAGATGAATAAGCAAAGCCGGGTCGGTGACCATTATATATCGATGTCTGGTACATCAATGGCGACGCCGATTTGCGCCGGTATTGTCGCGTTGATGCTTCAGGCGAAACCAACTGCGACGCCGGATGAAATCAAGCAGGCGTTAAAAGACGGCGCCGATTTGTGGAAAGGGCGCGACCCGAACGTATATGGGGCGGGTTACGTGAATGCGAAGCGGGCTGTCGAGCGGCTGCTGCAGCGCTAGAAAAAAGAGGGAGGCGATCATTGACCGCTTCCCTCTTCATTGTCTTCGCGGTTGTTATAATCGTATTTCGACGGGTCGATCGGTTTGAAGCCTTTCGGCGTATAGAACCGGAGCAAATCGCCGTAAACGACTTTATCCGACAGATCAAGTTTTGTCCGAACGATTTGTTCCAGGCGCTTGATTTCCGGTGTTTCTTCAAGTGGTTCACCCGTTTTCGTGTCATAGTACTTGCCATTGACAGCCGTTACTTTCGGGGTGACAAAGTCGCCGTTGCGGAACGGAACAATTTCTTGATGATCCGGAGACAGCAAATCCGTTCCGAATTGGACGAAGTTTTTCGTATCGATGCCAAGCAAGTGCAGCAACGTCGGCAACAAGTCGATTTGGCCGCCAAACTCGTGAATGACGCCGCCTTTGACGCCCGGGACGTGGATAAACAGCGGCACCCGTTGCAATTGAGCATGTTCATACGGCGTAATTTCTTTTCCTAAAATTTGCGCCATGGCTTTGTTATGGTTTTCGGAAATGCCGTAATGATCGCCGTACAAAATGATGACCGAGCGGTCGTACAGGCCCGATTTTTTCAGATAATCAAAGAACTCTTTCACCGCTTCATCCAAATAACGGGCCGTTTGGAAATAACGGTCGACCGAGCCGTCGCCTGTCGTCGCCGGCGGGATTGTTGCATCTTCCTCGCTGATCGGGTACGGGAAGTGGTTCGACAGCGTAATAAATTTCACATAGAACGGTTCTTTCAATGTTTCTAACAGCGGGATCGACTCCCGGAAGAACGGTTTGTCTTTCAGACCGTAGTTCAAGACGTCTTCGTCGTTCATATCATAATAGCTCGCGTCAAAGAAATGGTCAAAGCCGAACGACTTATAAATTTCATCGCGGTTCCAGAACGTTTTGTAGTTGCCGTGGAAGACGGCGCTTGTATAGCCGTATTGGTGCAAAATGGCCGGAGCCGCATGGTACGTATTTTGCCCTTTGGTTGTAAAGACGGCACCTTGTGGCAGGCCGTACAACGAATTTTCCAACATAAACTCCGCGTCCGACGTTTTCCCCTGTCCAGTTTGATGGAAAAAGTTATCAAAATAGAATGTATTCGGATCGCGGGTGAGCGAATTCAAGAATGGGGTGACTTCCTGCCCGTTCAGTTTATAGTTAATCACGAAGTTTTGCAGCGACTCTAAATGAATGTAAATGACGTTTTTCCCTTTCGCCACGCCGAAATATTTCGGATTCGGTTTGGCATACGTCGCCTGCACATAGTTCAGCACGGTCGTGATATCGCTTTTGTTCGCAAACGCCCGCTGTGTTGATGATTTCATGCTTTGGAACGCGTCATAAATCAAATAGTTGTATACACCTAAATATTTGACGATATAGTTGCGGTCAAATGTTCTTGTCAAGAGCTGCGGGCGGTCAGCCTCAGCAAGCGCCAAGTTAATGCTGAACATCAGAATGGCCGAAGCGAAAATGGCGCCTTTTTTGAACCGGCCGGCCCGCACTTTCGGGAGCGGGAATCGTTTCGAGAAAACGAGTACGGCCAGAATAATGGTGTCCAAGAAATAGAACACATCATACCAATGAATCAATTCCCAAATACTTCCGCCTAAATCACCGAAGTTTTTCGTTTGGGTCAACGTCGGGAATGTAATGAAATCGCTGAAAAAACGATAATAAACGATATTGGCGTATAAGATGAACGATAAAATGAAATTAATAATAATGAGCCATTTGTACACCCGCGTTTCCTTGGCCAACAGCGCCAACCCAAGGAAGAATACCGCCGAGCTGATCGGGTTGATGAACAATAAAAACTCCTGCATGGAGTTGCTGATGCCAAGGTTAAATTCCGCTAAATAGGCGGCGTACGTCTTCAACCAAAATAAGAGCACGGCAAAAATAAAAAAGCCAATGTATTGGTTAGGGAGAGAACGACATGTTTTCCACCATTTTTCCCAAATTGCCCTCACGTCCTCTTCTCCTCCTTTGTCCCGTATTCTTAACGATGGTTCTATGTTTATATCAACAGCCGTTGCCCACAGCCACAAACGTTTTATTCTTACATGATTTTACATCGGAACGTCTCCATGTCAAGTAGCATAATACGTCTGTTGCCAAAAGTCAATGGAATGTTTTTATGGGACTGGTGCAAGCCCCTCTTCTGCGCTTCAATGCCTTTGTGCCCCCTAGTCGGACTGCCATTCGCTATTCATATAGACGAACGGAGACGGAAAAGGTTTCAATGTATCCATATTCTTGGAGCCGATGGCCATGCCCTTTATCCATTCTATTATGCAGGAAAAATGATATGATGAAAATTTGTTTAGAGTACCCGAACAAGCTTGTTTTTGGTATATTTTTTCTATGCATCATCCACAACTATAAAGAGGCGATTATGTGAGCGAGGGGGAAGGGATGGGGCTTTGAATACGAACCGTAAATTTTTCGATCCGCCGAAAGTGTTAGTGTCCGGCTTTGCCTTGATTATTTTGGTTGGAGCTTTTCTGTTGATGCTGCCGACGGCGACCGTTGACGGGAAAGGACTTCCGTTTTTAGATGCCTTGTTTACGGCGACGTCTGCTACGTGCGTGACCGGGCTTGTTGTGGTTGATACGGGCACGACGTTCACGTTGTTCGGCCAGCTGGTCATTTTAACGCTGATCCAAGTGGGCGGGCTTGGATTTATGACATTTGCTACGTTGTTTGCCTTTTTGCTTGGCAAACGCATTTCGTTGAAGGAGCGGCTCATCCTTCAAGAAGCGCTCAACCATTTGACGATCGAGGGCATCGTTCGGCTCGTGAAACGTATTTTTCTTTTTACCGTTGTCATTGAAGCGATCGGCGGGGTGTTGCTCTCGATCCGCTTTGCTTTTGACATGCCGCTCGGCCGGGCGATGTATTTCGGCTTTTTCCATGCGATTTCGAACTTTAACAACGCCGGCTTCGATCTAATGGGCGAGTTTCGCAGTTTGACCGGCTATGTGGAAGATCCGGTCGTGAGTCTGGTTGTGCCGACTTTAATTATACTGGGCGGCATCGGATTTATTGTCATGAATGAAGTGTATGAGTACCGGCAAACACGGCGGCTGTCTCTTCATACAAAAGTGGCCGTCGTCACGACCGTATGGCTGGTGCTTGTCAGCATGGCGTTCATTTTAGTGTTGGAGTGGAACAATCCGAAGACGATGGGGCCGCTGTCGCTCTCAGGCAAGTTTTTGTCCGCGTTTTACCAAGCAGTCACCCCGAGAACAGCAGGATCAAATACGCTGAACATCCCGGATTTGACGCAGCCGACGCTGTTTCTCATCATTTTTCTCATGTTTGTCGGCGCTTCACCGGGTTCGACAGGCGGCGGGATTAAAACGACAACGCTCACAACCTTGCTTGGCGCCGTATGGTCGCAAATTCGCGGGAAAGAAGATGTCATTTTGTTTCGGAAACGCATTGTGTACGATACGGTATACAAGTCTCTGACCGTGACGATGAGCGGATTGTTTGTGGTTATGTTTGTCACGATGATGTTGACGATCACTGAAAAGGGAAAAGACTTTTTAATGATTTTATTTGAAGCGACATCCGCGTTTGGGACGGTTGGACTATCGATGGGGTTGACCCCGGACTTGTCCCCGTTCGGTAAGGTGATCATCGCACTAACGATGTTCGCCGGCCGCGTCGGCCCACTGACGGTCGCCTATGCGGTCACGCTGCGCCGTCAGCCCGATCCGTTCCGTTATCCGAAAGGGAAGATCATGATCGGATAGAACAAAGCGAGAAAAGAAGCAAAATGAAAAGAGGATGAGCATATAGGCTATCCATCGTGAAAAACAGCAAAAAAGCGGGGGAAATCGTCATTTTTTTCATCTTTTCCTCGTTTACAACCAATATAGCGAGGAGTAATATATGGAAACAGAAACCTGAAGATGTGTGCGCTGAATCCGTCACGGAGCGGGGGAACCAAATGTTGCAACGTTCTGTTGCTAGGGGTGAATCCGACAGGACGGGCATCTCTCCAAGCCCGAACCCGACAGCTAACCTCGCAAGCGTTTTGGGGAGGGATGGGTATGGCCTTAGAGCCTACGTAGCCGTTGAGCGCACCCTCAACGGCTTTTTTGCTTGTGTGTCAGTTCACAATCTAGGGAGGAATGGAAGCATGGCTTCACTGAAACGATTGTTGATCGGAAAACCGATGGAGACAAAAAGGCTAAAGCATGAAAAATTGCCCAAATGGAAGGCGTTGGCGGTGTTTTCTTCCGATGCCCTGTCATCGGTGGCCTACGCGACAGAAGAGATTTTGCTTGTGCTTGCATTATTAGGGACAAGCGTCTTTTTCTACTCGCTGCCGATCGCTGTGGCGATTTTAGTCTTGCTCTTGTTAGTGACCTTGTCGTATCGGCAAATCATTTACGCGTTTCCGTCTGGAGGCGGGGCGTATGTGGTCGCCCGAGACCATTTGGGGACGAAAATCAGTTTAGTGGCCGGGGCGGCGCTGATGATCGATTATATCTTGACTGTCGCTGTCAGCATCAGTTCTGGCGTGGCCGCGCTGACATCTGCGTTTCCGGGGTTGCTGCCATGGAAAGTAGAATTTGCTGTCGCTCTTGTCTTGCTTTTGATGGTGCTCAATTTGCGTGGCATTACGGAGTCCGCGACGGTTTTCGCCTACCCGACGTATGTGTTCATTGGCTTCGTTCTTGTGATGATCGCTGTCGGCGGGTGGCAGTTATGGCAGGAAGGATGGCATGGGTTTACGATGCATGAGCATGCGTCAACCGTTCACATGTTTGCCTCTGGGTACAGCTTGTTTATTTTGTTGCGTGCCTTTTCGTCAGGATGTTCGGCGATGACAGGTGTCGAAGCCATTAGCAACGGCGTGCCGGCGTTCCGGCCGGACAGCTCAAAAAACGCCGCCATTACCATGGGATGGATGTCCTTGCTGCTAGGCACGATGTTTTTAGGCATCACCGTGTTGGCGGCTGGGTTTGGCGTTACTCCGGCTGAACATCAAACCGTCATTTCGCAAATCGGGCGCCATGTATTTGGGAATGGTCTTTTGTTTTACTTGTTTCAGCTGGCGACGATGGTCATTTTGGTGCTTGCGGCCAATACAAGTTTTGCCGGGTTTCCGCAGCTGACGTCAATTATGGCGAAGGACGGTTTTTTGCCGAGAAGCTTGGCGGCCCGGGGCGATCGCCTCGTATTTTCCAATGGCATCATTTTATTGAGCGTGCTGGCGATCGTATTGATCATCGTGTTTCATGCAGAAACTCATTCGCTCATCCCGCTTTACGCGGTCGGCGTCTTTCTTTCCTTTACCATCGGCCAGAGCGGGCTGATTAAAAAATTATGGAATCGGGAAGAAGGACGGAAGATCGGCGTGCTGTTTACCGTTGGAACGGGAGCGGTTGTCACCGGAATCGTCACCCTTGTCACGATGGTCGCTAAATTTACGCAAGGAGCGTGGATTGTCATTGTGGCGATTCCGCTGTTCGTCTGGATGTTCATGCGAATTCATGAACATTACAAAAAGCTTGGCGAGCAGCTGCGGTTGGACGAACGGGAGTGGCAACAGCGCGAAAAAATGTGGAAGCCAAAAGTCATTATTCCCATTTCCGGCGTCAGCAAAGTAGTTGCGCAATCCGTCCAGTACGCTCGCAGCATTTCCGATGACATTACGGCGGTGTCGATTATTTTTGACGAAAAAGACGAACAAAAGCTGCGGCAAAAGTGGGAGAAGTTTTATCCGGACATTCCGTTGGAAGTCATCTATTCGCCATATCGAACCATTTTGTCGCCCTTGCTAGAATACATCACGAAAGCGGAAAAAGAAGCAGACCGCGCGCCGGTGACGGTGCTCTTGCCTCAATTTATCGTAAAAAAATGGTGGCATACATTTTTGCATAACCAAACCGCCATCATCTTGCGCTTTTTCTTGATCATGAAAAAAGATGTGGTCATTGCGACGCTGCCGTATCATTTGCGAGAATAATTGTCGAGAAAAGGGGAAACATTTCCCCGGAAATCGATGCGTGTCGAATGGCAAAAAAGTCCCCTCTCCGTACGAAATTGCATATCGTACGGCAGGGGGGATTCCTATGTGGTTATGGGTGTCCATGATTTTGCTCGCTTTCAGCGTGAGCATGGACAGCTTGAGCGTAGGCATTACGTATGGAATGGGTGGTGTCCGTTTTTCCTTTTTTTCGTTGGCGCTTATCGCATGCATGTCTGGAATGATGGTGTTTGCGTCCATGAACATCGGCCGTCTGTTGGCGCTTGTTTTGCCGTTGCAAGTCGAGCGAGGGCTTGCTTCGGTCATTCTCATGGCGCTTGGCGGTTGGGCGATTTATAACGTCTATAAACCAAAGGGAGACGGAAGCGAGTTTTCTATGGAGTCTGATGAAGCAGGGGAGGCTAATCGATTCAGCGGCGCTGTTCAAGTATTGAAACGCCCCGAACTTGGCGATCTTGATCGTTCAGGCACGATTAGCCAAAAAGAAGCGCTGTTGATCGGGATCGCTTTGTCGATGGATTCATTTGGCGCCGGGATCAGTTCGTCGCTCTTGCATTTTCCGCCGCTTTCGTTTGCCCTGTTGGTTGGCGTGTTTACTCTCATGTTCATCCGAGTCGGCTTATCGTTGGGGTATATGGTGTCGAAAACGGGGATCATGAAAAAAGCGACAATGCTGCCTGGGGTTGTGTTGATCGTCTTGGGGTTGATCAAATTATTTCGGTGACACCATTTTGGCAGCTTGTTCGTAATTCAAGTGTGAAATAGGATGAAAAAGGAGAGAGGTCCGATGTGGAAAAAGTTTTTATCGAAACTCGGCATTGGCGCTGCAAAAGTGGATCTCGTGCTGCATCGCCCGCATGTGCGCCTTGGCGAAACATTGGAAGGGGAATTTTTGCTGGAAGGTGGTTCAGTCGCTCAACAAATCCGAAAATTGGACGTTCTGTTGCAATTGGACGTACACGCGGAAGGCAAGGGATATCGCCGAACCGCAGCGGTGATTCCGGTCGCTTCCTCGTTTACGATTCAACCCGGTGAGCGGAAAGTGCTCCCGTTTTCGTATACACTGCCGCTCCATTTGCCGATCAGCCGTCCCACGGTCCGTTATACGTTCGTCACTCGGCTCGATATTGCCGATGGGGTGGATGCGTATGACCAAGACGGCATTCACATTTTGCCGCCGACGGCCTTGGAGCAAGTGTTTTCCGCTCTGGCGGCCTTGGGATTCCGGGAGAAAGCGACATCCGGAAGCATTACGCCGCATGGCCAGGAATTTTCGTTCTTTCCGACGAGCGAATTTCAAGGGATCGTCCAAGAAGTCGAGTTTTTTGCCCTCGTCGAGGAAGAAGGGGTGCGTTTGTATATGGAGGTGGACGTCCGCCACGGCTTTGGCGGGGAACACGAAATGAAACAGGAGCTGTTGATCACTTACGAACAGCTTCGCGATTCGGTGACGGCAGCCCATCTGCTTCGAGAAGCCATCGAAGAGGCGGTGCAGGCGGCTGGGACGTTTGGTCAGCTGAACGGGCATCCGTTGGCAACGCCACATTCGCCTGTTTATAGCCATCCAGTTGGCCATTATTCACCCATCCATCATTCGCACCATGGTGGACACGGGTGGGCTGGTGCCATTGGCGGATTTGCCGCCGGGATGCTGGCGGGAATGGTGGCAGAAGAGCTGCTTGACGATGTCGTCGACGATGTCGCTGATGGGTTGGACGTCGATGATTGGTTTGATGGCGGCGATGGGTTTGATGGGGGAGATTGGCTGTAATGATGATATGGAAGGCGCTTCGCATTTCGCGAAGCGCTTTTTTTGCTGATGCGGATGTCTTGTACACCGGTGACCGTTTCTTCCTAGCAGGCATATACAGTAAATGGAAAAATAAAACAAGGAGGAAACAAAATGAATGATACGTACGGCCATCGCCATTTGGCTTGGCACGAAACGTTGGAGCTGCATGAACTGATCGCTTTTCAAGCCAATGGATTGATGAAAATGAAAAAGACGATTGGGAAAGTCGATTGTCCGGAGTTGAAAAAATTGTACGTTGAGACGATTCAAGGATTGGAAACGAATTTGCGCGAACTTCTCGCCTTCATTCCGGCGGCACCTATAATGGGAGAAAACCGCGACCATGATGATGGCGACCGCGCCTTGCACGCCGGCGACTTGCTTGGCTTTTCCAAAACAGCCGTGCGCAATTATGCTGCTGCCATTACGGAAACAGCGACACCCGTTTTGCGCAAAACATTTGTTAGACACTTGTTGAAGGCGATTGAAACGCATGAAAAAGCGTTCAACTACATGTATGAACGCGGTCACTATTCGGCATACGACCTTGCCCAGCTTCTTCACAACGACGTCCGCAACGCGCAAAAAGCGTTGTCGATGGGATATGAACGATAATAGAAACGAGCCGCTCCCGCCAAGTGGAGCGGCCTCTTTATTGCGGCAGGGAGGAGCGGATGGACCAGCGGCGAATACATAAAAAATGGAGAAACAGCCAAGCCTAATGAAGCTGGACGGGAGAAAGGATAAAAGGAGGAGGCGTCATCGGTGTCCTACTACATCGTTTTTGATATTGGTGGTACGTATGTGAAACATGCTGTCATGAACGAGCACGGCGACTTTTTAGAAAAGGGGCGTTACCGTTCGGAGCGGCATGACTTTCATCAGTTTCGCGATGACTTGCTTAACGTCATTCGCCAAGCGCAGGTAAACTATCCACTTTCCGGCATCGCGATCAGTTCCGCAGGAAGCGTGGACAGCGAAAGCGGCGTCATCGGTGGAAGCAGCGCCTTGCCTTGCATTCACGGTCCCAACTTTAAAGAAGTATTCGGCGGGGCGACGGGCCTGCCGGTAGAACTGGAAAATGACGCGAACTGCGCAGCACTTGGTGAATTATGGAAAGGAGCGGGGCGGCACTGTCGCGACATCGCCTTTGTCATTGTCGGCACCGGCATCGGAGGGGCGATCGTGAAAGACGGGCGCATCCATAAAGGGGCGCATTTGCACGGCGGGGAATTTGGCTATATGTTGATGGATGTCCGCTATGAGAATGGAAGGGTCGAATGCAAAACATGGAGCGAACTGGCGGCGACAAGTGCTCTGATCCGGATGGCGGCTGAGGAAAGAGGGGAGGCGGAAAGGGAGTTGGATGGTGAAAAAGTATTTGCGTTGGCTGAGAGCGGCGATGAAGCCGCGCAAAAGGCGATCGACCGATTTTACTTCTCCTTAGCACAAGGCATTTTTAATTTGCAATATGCGTACGATCCGGAGAAGATCATTGTCGGCGGGGGGATTAGCAGCCGCCCCGATTTCGTCGACGAAATCAACAAGCGGCTTTCGGTGATATTGTCGCTCGTTCCAATTGCCAAAGTCCAGCCGGTGGTGGAGACGTGCCAGTTCAAAAACGACGCGAACTTGCTCGGCGCTTTGTATCATTACCTACAACGGCGTGGAGAGCAAGGGAAAAGGTAATCCATCTCGTTCCGCTGAACGATGACGGGCATCCTCTTCAACATAACGCCACACCCAAAACGTGAGGGTAGTAGAAACGAATGATTTGTAGTACAATAGAGCAGGTGCGGCCCAAAGCGGAGTATTATTTCGTCCGCTTGGTCCATATGTATACAGAGGACGATCCTGCGCAGAAAGGATGGAACGAATGCACTGGATAGAATTGTGGAAGGCCGTCATTTTGGGAATGGTCGAAGGGTTGACCGAGTTCGCCCCTGTTTCCTCCACTGGTCATATGATTATTGTTGACGATCTTTGGCTGAAATCCACCGAGTTTTTAGGCAAGTACGCGGCGAATACATTTAAAGTCGTCATTCAGCTCGGCTCGATTTTGGCCGCTGTGGTCGTGTTCAAAGACCGATTTCTTGATTTGCTTGGTTTTCGCGGCCGCCATCCGGGCGGACATCCGCGGCTGACGCTCATTCACGTCATCATTGGCCTGCTCCCGGCCGGGGTGCTCGGCGTGTTGTTTGAAGATTATATTGATGAACATTTGTTCTCAACCAAAACGGTGCTCATCGGCCTTGTGCTCGGTGCGCTGTTAATGATTGTCGCTGATACATTTGCGAAAAAAGCCGCGCGGGCGCAGACGGTCGACCAAATGACATACAAACAGGCGTTTCTCGTCGGCTTAGTGCAATGTTTATCCTTATGGCCCGGCTTTTCCCGTTCCGGTTCGACGATCGCCGGCGGGGTACTCGTCGGCATGAGCCATCGCGCCGCCGCCGATTTCACGTTCATTATGGCCGTTCCGATCATGGCTGGGGCGAGCGGGCTGTCGCTGTTGAAAAACTGGCAATACGTCACGGCCGCCGATATTCCGTTTTTCATCGCTGGTTTTTTGAGCGCCTTCGTCTTTGCCTTGCTTGCGATCCGCTTTTTCCTGCAGCTCATCAACCGCATCCGCCTCGTGCCGTTTGCGGTGTATCGGATTGTGTTGGCCGTTGTCATTTCTGTCTTATACTTCTAGCCGCGCCGTCTGGCGGATTTGTTCCGTCGGACGGTTTTCCTTTGGCCGGTGGAGGATGGGGGCAAATGAGAATATAGATGGTTTCCGCATTGAACGCTCTTCCACCTACGCGAACGCTTAAACGTGGAGGGTGGACGAACGATTGTGCTGACGAGCCATCAGTGGGATCATATCGACATCCTGTGCGACCATGTGTTTCGGATATCAACCGTTGCCGGCTTGGGTCGGTGCAAAGAAGAAAAGGCTCATTATGGGGGAATGAAAATAAAACGAGGCGATGCCGAAAAACGGCCACGGTTGGCCGCATGGGGCATCGCCTGTTTTTACAAGCGGGCGGTGTCTTGAATGATGGAAAGCAGCGTTTGCAATGGATCGCTTGCACCGGCTTTCTCCATGTTTTTTCGATAGCGGTCTTTGTTTTCATATAGGCGGCGAATGGCGGCTTGGAGCGATTCGTTTGTCAAATCTTCTTCCATCAGCACTTCCGCATAGCCCGCGTTTTCAAACGAGCGGGCGTTTAGGATTTGGTCGCCGCGGCTTGCCGCTTTCGAGAGCGGGATGAGCAACATCGGCTTGCGCAAGGCGAGCAGTTCGAAAATGGCGTTCGCCCCGGCGCGGGAGACGACGATGTCGGCTAAGGCCAATAGGTGGGGCAGCTCTTCGTTGACGTATTCGAACTGTTTGTATCCTTTTTGGCCTGCAAGGCTTGTGTCGATGTTCCCTTTGCCGCAAATGTGGATGATGTCAAATTCGGCAAGAAGCGTCGATAAATTGGCGCGCAAGGCGTCGTTGATTTTTTTTGAGCCTAAGCTGCCGCCCATCGCCAGCAAGACCGGTTTGTTTCTGTCGTCGAACTGGCATATCCTTCTTCCTTGTTCGGCGCTTCCGTGTTTCAGCTCTTCGCGGACGACGGCGCCGACGTAGACGGCTTTATCGACGTTGACGTATTGCTTCGTTTCGGGAAAGGTAAGGCAGATTTTTGTCGCAAACGGCATGGCGATTTTATTTGCAAGCCCCGGGGTGAAGTCAGATTCATGGATCACCGACGGTACGCCGTTCAGCCAAGCGCCGAGAATGACGGGAACGGAGACGAAGCCACCTTTTGAGAAGACGACGTCCGGTTTTTCTTTTTGGATCAGGCGGTACGCTTGCCAAACGCCTTTCAGCACGTTGAATGGATCTTTAAAGTTTTTCCAGTCAAAATAGCGGCGCAGTTTTCCGGTCGAAACCGAATAGTACGGCACGCCGTCGATGCGGCCGATAATCTCCCGTTCAATCCCTTCATGGGAGCCGATATAGACGATATCCCATCCAAGCTCTTTCAATTTCGGGATGAGAGCGACGTTGACCATCACGTGACCGGCTGTGCCGCCGCCGGTTAAGATGATTTTTTTTCGCAATGCGGATCACCTGTCTTTTTTAATCGCACGTGTATCGTTTATGTATTATAGCAGATTCCACTTCGCTTTGGGAGGAAACCAAGCGATGGCGCTTTTCGTATAAGAAAATAAGAAGACTGGACGGTCTGTGCGAAATTTTTATGATTTTCTTTTCGATTTCTTATTCGAACATCTACATCATGATGGTATCTAATAGAAAAGTTCATTTTTCTATTTTCAGAGAGAAGAAATACTGGTAAAGTACAATCAAGAGGTGAATGCCATGTGGGCTTGGCTGTTCATTTGTTTCATTGTGGGAATTTCCATTTATGGGATTGTGCCTACGATTATCATTCGCAAAAAGCAGGTTCGTTTGTTTCGGGAGGGAACGGCATCCGATTGCCTGGCGCTGACGTTTGATGACGGCCCCGACCCGTATTATACGCCAAAGTTGCTTGATTTATTAAAGAAATATGGGGTGAAGGCCACATTTTTTGTTGTGGGGCGAAAAGTGGAGCGCCATCCGGAGATCGTGCGGCGAATGGTGGAAGAAGGGCACGAAGTCGGCATCCATAATTACCGTCATATCAGCAACTGGTTGCTTCCGCCGCTTTGGCTCGATTGGGGGGTGCGCCGTGCGGCCGCAGCCATTGAGCGGGCGACAGGAAAACGGCCGGTGTATTACCGCCCACCGTGGGGCCATTTTAATGCTTGGACGCCGATCGTGCAAAAACGGTATACGACGGTGTTATGGTCGCATATTCTTGGCGATTGGAACGAAAAAATTGGTACAATGGAGTTGTTCCGACGCTTGCGTTCAGCCATACGCGGCGGGGCGGTGATTGTGCTTCATGATAACGGGGATGCGTTAGGGGCTGACAAACGCGCGCCAGAGCAAATGTTGTCAGCGCTTGAGCTGCTGTTTAAGGATGAAGCAGCGAAAAAGATGCGCTGGGTGACGATTACGGAACTAAGAAATGTGCAAACTAATACACAAATCTCGGCGATGTAGTGGGGGAGCTATGGATACAAGCGTATGGTTGCCGTATGTCCAGTCATACGGGTATGTGATGCTGTTTTTATTTTTGTTTTGCGGCATTGTCGGCATTCCGGCGCCAGAGGAAAGCTTGCTCTTTTTTGTCGGCGTCATGGTCGCGAAGGAGCAGCTGCTGCTTGGACCGACGCTCGTTTCATGCTGGGGAGGGGCGATGGCCGGCATGGTGACGGCATACGGCGCTGGCCGGTGGTGGGGGGCGCCGTTTTTGCAAAAGTACGGCAAATATGTTGGGATTACGGGCGAACGGTGGGAGCGGGCGCGGAGCTGGTTTGGACGCTATGGCAAATGGGGGATTTTGTTCGGTTGCTATGCTCCGGGGGTGCGGCAAATTTGCCCGTATATGGCGGGAGTGAGCCGGTTTCCGTTCGGGCCGTTTCTGTTGCTTTCGGCGCTTGGAACGGCAGGTTGGGCAGTTCCGTTGACCGCGGCGGGGCTTTGGCTCGGCCAGCGTATCCATATCCCTCTGATTTCTTTTCCGCTTGCCGGTTTGGCGTTGTTTTTGCTGTTTTTGTTGGCGGCATGGGTCGGGCAGCGGAGGCGCAAAAAATCTTTCGAAAGCTAAAGGGTGCGATCGATGATGAAAGTGTTGTTTTTGCCGCTGTTTCAAATGAATACGGGACACCATAAAGTGGCCGATACGTTGATCGATTTCTTGCACCGCCAGTTTCCAGCGGTCGAAAGCCAAAAGATTGATTTTTTGAGCTACTGCAATGAACGGATGGAAAAAATGGTGTCAGAGGCCTATTTGCGCTGGATTCGCTCGCATCCTGCTTCGTATCACCGCGTGTACAAAACGCTGATGTATCAAGATCCGCCCCGTTTTGAGTTCATTTCGTTTGAGCCATGGCTTCCTTATTTTGAAAGCAAAATGAAAAAGATGGTGGAAGAAGAACAGCCGGATTTAATCGTCTGCACTCATTCGTTTCCGTCGCGCATTTTGCAGCGGCTGAAGCGGAAGCGGGTGCTGACGGTTCCAGTTGTCAATGTCTACACCGACTTTTTTATGAACAGCATTTGGGGGAAACGGTTGATTGACTATCATTTTGTTCCCCATCAAGAGGCGAAATGGGAGCTGATTACGAAATACGGGGTTGACAAAGGACGCATCATCGTCACCGGCATTCCCGTTCATGACGCATTCATGAATCGCCAAGAAGCACGGCGCAGGCCGCAGCCCATCCATGTGCTTGTCGCCGGCGGAAACCAAGGGCTCGGCAATATGATGGCGTTTTTGCGGGCGGCTCGTACGTCAACGTTGTTCCGCTATTCGGTGCTGTGCGGCGCTAATCGCCAGCTGTACGAGGAAATCGCCAGCTGGCAGCTGCCCCATATTCGGCCTCTTCCATACATTGATGACCCGGAAGAGATGAATCGGCTGTATGAAGAGGCGGATGCTGTTATTACGAAACCAGGCGGGGTGACGGTCAGCGAGCTGCTTCATAAACGCATCCCGATTTTTACCATCGATTGCCTGCCCGGGCAGGAGCGCATCAATTTGCAATATTTGCAGCGAAACGGCCTCATTTATCATTTGGTCCGGCCAGAAAACGGTGAGCAGCACATGCTTCGCTTGTTGATGGATGATGTGGAGAAAAACCGGTTTTTCCGCCGTGTGTCCGATTACTTTGCCGGCATCGAAAAAACAGGGCAAGAAGCGCTTGCCGAAGTGGTGGCGGCCATGCCGCAGCGCATGGCTTGGCGCGTGTTGCGTCCGTAGTGAGAGGAGGTGTCCCAAAAGGATCGGGGCACCTTTTCTTACTCCTGTATGTACGTATAAAACAACTGTTGGAAAACGATATGTTGTGCTTTGGGACGAACTACGTTTTAAGACAGCCTCATTTTTGTGCCTTGTCGTTTATGTGGGTGGCGAAACAACCTCTATCGTACATATAAAATATCAGACCGTTGGGCGCGAAACGTGTTACAATAGGAACGATGGCCAAGGAAAGAGGAGGAACGATAATGAAAACAAGAGTTGGCGTGTTATACGGCGGCAAATCGCCGGAACATCAAGTATCGCTGTCGACAGCGATGGCGGTGATGAACGCCATTGATCCTCATAAATTCGATGTCATTCCGATTTACATTACACCAGAAGGACAATGGATCAAGGGGAAACAGCTGACGGGACCGGTCGAGGAGATCAAGCAGCTGCAATTCACTTCGGCGGCGACTGCTTTGATTCCGGTTTCCTTGAACCAAGTTCCAGCTGCTGACTCGGCTGTGGAAGGAAGTGAGGAAACGATCGACGTCATTTTCCCGCTTTTGCATGGGCCGAACGGCGAAGACGGAACCGTGCAAGGGTTGCTAGAGATGTTGAACATTCCGTATGTCGGCAACGGGGTGCTTGCCTCGGCGGTCGGGATGGATAAAGTCATGATGAAAAACTTGTTTGCCCAGGCTGGGTTGCGCCAGGCGAAATATATTGCCGTGACGAAGTATGACTGGCAAAAAAGCGGTGAAGCGGTGTATGACCGGATCGAACGAGAGCTTGGCTACCCATGCTTTGTCAAGCCAGCCAATGCCGGCTCGAGCGTCGGCATTTCCAAATGCAAACAGCGGGGCGATTTAAAAGCCGCATTTATCGAGGCCTTTCAGTATGACCGGAAAATTATTATTGAAGAGGCGATCGTCGGCCGCGAAATTGAAATCGGCGTGATCGGCAATGACGAGCCGATTTGTTCGGTCGTTGGCGAAATTGTGCCCAAAAAGGAATTTTACGATTATGAAGCAAAATACGAAGACGGTCAAACCGAATTGATCATCCCAGCCGACGTCACGAAAGAACAGTATGAGACGATCAAACAAATGGCTCTTACGGCGTTTCGGACGCTGGATTTGTCTGGACTTGCGCGCGTCGATTTTTTCCTCGCCAAAGATGGCGCCGTTTATATCAACGAAGTGAACACGATGCCAGGCTTTACGCCATACAGCATGTTCCCGCTCCTTTGGCAGCACAGCGGTGTGCCGTACCCCGAGCTGATCGAGCGGCTCATCGCGCTCGCATTGGAACGGCACCAAGAAAAGCAGACGATCACGTACACGTTCAAAAAGGAAACGAGGTGAGAGCCGATGATCAAACGGACAGTGCGGCAAATCGCCGAAATGGCTGACGGGCGGTGCCTAAAGCCGGAATGGGAGAATATGGCCGTCAGTGGTGTGTCAACCGACACAAGGACGATCCAAGCTGGCAACTTGTACGTTCCGTTGCGCGGTGCGACCTTTAACGGCCACGATTTCGTCCAAGAAGCGGCGCAAAAAGGAGCCGCCGCCGTACTTTGGGCGGCAAGAGAAGGAACGCCGCCGGAAGGCGTGCCCGTGATCGTTGTAGATGACACGCTTTTGGCGCTGCAGCGGCTCGCCGCCCGCTATCGCGAGCAGCTTGGATTGAAGGTGGTCGGCGTCACTGGCAGCAACGGCAAAACGACGACAAAAGATATGATCGCTGCGCTGCTGGCGACCCACTATCGAGTGCAAAAGACCGAAGGAAACTTGAACAATCACATCGGCGTGCCGCTGACGCTCCTTGCGCTTGACGAAGGGACGGAGATGGCGGTTGTCGAAATGGGGATGAGCGGGTTTGGCGAAATCGAGCGGCTGACGATGATCGCCCGTCCGGATGCAGCGGTCATCACGAATATTGGAGAAGCACACTTGCAGGAGCTCGGGTCGCGGGAAGGCATCGCCAAGGCGAAGTTGGAAATTTTGGCGGGTTTGCATCATGATGGGCTATTCGTCTACCACGGCGATGAGCCGCTTTTGACGGAGCGTGTGCCGAAGCTGCCTCTTCCCCGCCATGTCGTGACGTTCGGGGCGGACGAACAAAACGATTACTATCCGACCGATGTGCGCATTGAAGCGGGAGGAACATCGTTTGTCGTCAATGCGCTTCCCGGCCGGACGTTGTTTATGCCGGTATTAGGCAAACATCATGTATACAACGCGCTCGCCGCCATTGCGGTCGCCCGCTTTTTCGGCATCGATTGGGAAGACATCGACGCGGCTCTCTCCCGCCTGCAAGTGACGCGCATGCGTACGGAAGTCGTCAAGACGAAATATGGCTTTACCGTGATTAATGACGCCTACAATGCCAGCCCGACATCGATGCGCGCTGCCTTGATGCTCCTTCAAGAATTGAGCGGCTATCGGCAAAAAATCGCCGTATTGGGCGATATGCTGGAGCTTGGTGACGAAGAAGTGGCGTTTCATCGAGAGATTGGGGAGATGTTGCGGCCGGGAATGGTGGACTATGTGTTCACTTACGGGCCGCTGGCACACCATATCGCCGCAGCGGCTGCCCCATTTTTTGATGATTGGCGGGTGAGGGAGTTCGACGATAAAGCAGCGTTGGCCGAGGCCGTGCGTTCCATCGCGACTTCGGATGACATTGTTTTATTGAAAGCATCGCGCGGCATGAAATTGGAAGAGCTGCTTCGATATTGGGGGTAACATCAAGCAACCCGAGGAAAACGAAAAGCGGCGTCACAGGCGCCGCTTTTCATTCGGACGGGGGTGGAAATGATGATCGGCTGTTTATGTATTCACGGGTTTACGGGAAGTCCAGAAGAAGTGACGCCGCTGGCCAATTATTTGCGGGAGCGGACCGATTGGCTGATCGAAACGCCGACCTTGCCGGGCCACGGAAGCGAACTGCGGTTGAAAGGAATTACATACGACCAATGGATCGCGGCGGCGGAACAAGCGTTTTTAGCGCTCCATCACCGTTGCAGTGTGGTGCATGTCATTGGGTTTTCAATGGGTGGAGTGATCGCCGTCTACTTGGCGGAAAAATACCCGGTCGCCAAGCTTGTGTTGTTGAGTGCGGCGTTTTATTATGTGAACCCAAGGCAATTATGGCGCGACATCCGTGAGATGTTTGCCAACGGATGGAAAGGGGCGCGGGAACACCCGCTGTTTCTCCGCTATCGAAACAAAATGATGGCGACCCCGTTTTCAGCTGTCAGGGAGTTTCGCAAACTCGTGCGCGATGTGCGTCCCCGACTTCCGTGCGTCACGGCGCCTGCGCTCATTGTGCAAGGAGAAAAAGATGGGATCGTGCCGCTAAAAAGCGCCTATTATTTATATGAGCAGATTGGATCGGCGGAAAAAAAGTTATTGTTTTTGCCCAATTCGTTCCATCATGTTTGTCATAGCATCGATCGGCATGTTCTGTTTGCTGAGGTGGAAACATTTTTGCGCGGCGCCTGCGCTCAACATTGCAAATCGCCGCATAACATGGTATGATAACTGTCAAACCTTTCCCACGAATACAGGGACGATTTTTTATAAGGAGTTTGAATAACATTGACGACATTTCAAGAATTAGGATTAAGCCAAGAAGTGATGAAAGCGATCGAGCGGATGGGGTTTGAAGAGACGACCCCGATTCAAGCGAAGACGATTCCGCTCAGCCTGCAAAATAAAGATGTCATCGGCCAAGCGCAAACCGGAACGGGGAAAACGGCGGCGTTCGGCATTCCGATCGTAGAAAAAGTGGATGTGAAAAACGGCGCCATTCAGGCGCTTGTGGTCGCGCCGACGCGCGAGCTCGCCATTCAAGTATCAGAAGAGCTGTACAAAATCGGCGCCGTCAAGCGGGTGCGCGTCTTGCCGATTTACGGCGGTCAAGATATCGAGCGGCAAATCCGCGCTTTGAAAAAACATCCGCATGTGATCGTCGGCACGCCGGGCCGCATTATCGACCATATCAACCGTAGGACGCTCCGCCTTGACCATGTGCATACGGTTGTGCTCGATGAGGCGGATGAAATGCTCAATATGGGCTTTATCGAGGATATTGAGGCGATTTTAAGCCATGTGCCGGCCGAACGCCAAACGCTTCTCTTTTCGGCGACGATGCCGGATCCGATCCGCCGGATCGCCGAGCGGTTCATGAATGAACCAGAGCTTGTCAAGGTCAAGGCAAAGGAAATGACCGTGCCGAACATCCAACAATACTATTTGGAAGTGCATGAGAAAAAGAAATTTGACATTTTGACGCGGCTTCTTGATATTCAGGCGCCAGAGCTCGCGATCGTGTTCGGCCGCACGAAGCGGCGCGTCGATGAGCTGGCGGAGGCGCTCAACTTGCGCGGTTATGCAGCGGAAGGCATTCACGGCGACTTAAGCCAGGCGAAGCGGCTGTCGGTGCTGCGCAAGTTTAAGGAAGGAACGATTGAAATTTTAGTGGCGACGGATGTTGCGGCGCGCGGTTTGGATATTTCCGGTGTGACGCACGTGTACAACTTTGATATTCCGCAGGACCCGGAAAGCTATGTCCACCGAATTGGGCGCACCGGGCGGGCCGGCAAGACCGGGGTGGCGATGACGTTTGTCACCCCAAGGGAGATCGGCCAGCTTCACCACATTGAGCGGACGACAAAGCGCAAAATGGAGCGGATGAAGCCGCCGACGCTTGATGAGGCGCTCGAAGGCCAGCAGCGCATCGCCATCGAAAAGCTCCTTAACGTCGTGGAAACCGAAAACTTGTCGTTTTACAAACGGGCGGCGGAAGAACTGCTTGAGGAGCATGATTCGGTGACGATTGTGGCTGCCTGCTTGAAAATGTTAACGCGCGAGCCGGATACAACGCCGGTGCAACTGACGGAAGAGCCGCCTTTAGCGGTAAAACGGGAGAAGAAGCGAGGCGGTCGCCCGGATGGTTCCGGCCGCAGCCGGACGAAAAGACGGCGGGTTACGGCGCATTAAGCGCCGTTTTTTCATGGCCGAACTGCGAAAAACGACGGCCGCTTTGGGTGGATCGGCAAAAACGGGGCAAGCAAGCCGCCGACGGCGAAGCCAAATAGATGGGCCAATACATTCCCGTTTGGTTCCATCACCCCAAGCAGCAAATGAGCCGCCATGACCGAAAGCAGCAGCTGAGCATAGCGGGGGGCGACTAAGTCGCGACGGAACAAAGCGAGATAGCTGTACATGCCAAACAAGGCGAAAATGGCCCCTGATGCCCCGACATGGGTGTATAGCGGCGGCAGAAGAAAGACGGTGGCGACATTGGCACCGACGCCGCCTCCGATATACAGAAACAAAAATTTTCCTTTCCCAAGTGCGCGCTCCAACCAGGGGCCAAGCAGCCATAAGGACAAACTGTTGGCGGCCATATGGTGAAAATCGCGATGCAGCACGAGCGGGCTGACAAGCCTCCAGTATTCTCCATGGCGAATGGCGCCGTTCGTCCCAACGGCGTATTGCCAAACGGGCTCGAGCACAGTGAAGGGAAGCGAAAACAACAGCCATACCAGAATGTGAATGAACAACAAGGTGGCGACGACAGGAGAACGGCGGATCAATGAGCGGACATCGCTTGCATGTTGAAGCACGGCTTGGTCTCCCTTCTTGGCGGAAGTGGAACGTTGTTTATATAAGCCATCTTATGCCCAACAACGATAAAAAATTTGTCCAGCTATCAGGACAGACGGAAGATAGGTGAGAAAATCGTGATCGTCGGCATCGGCATTGACATTATCGAGCTGGGACGGGTCCGTTCTCTTCTGGAACGGAGTAAAAAATTTCCAGATCGGATTTTGACACCGCGGGAGAAGAGGCAGTTCGATCAGCTGCCGCCCACAAGGCAGGCAGAGTTTCTCGCCGGACGATTTGCGGCTAAAGAAGCGTACGCCAAAGCGCTCGGAACGGGGATCGGGGGGCATCTATCGTTTCAAGACATCGAGATCGTTTCCGATGCGAGCGGGAAACCAAGCGTGGTCGTCCGCTGCGGCAGCGAGGGCGATATCGTGCATCTATCCATTTCCCATAGCCGCGATTACGCCGTCGCCCAAGTCATCATTGAACGCCTTGGACCGCTGACGCCGACCGATGCTTGCCATGGCTAGTCTGCATATTCCCGAATGTTGTCTCATATATTGTAGTGCATGGGAAGAAATCGATATATGAGGCAAAGGGGTTGAAGCGATGGGCAGAAACGTGCTGATGGCGTTGGTCGGCATCATTTTTCTATTTGCTTTGGCTGGCTGCGGGTCGAAATCGCAGGAAGAGGTGCTGAAGGCGCTTGATGAAAAGATGGATGAGATGACGGGTTATCAGGCCGAGGCGAAAATGACGTTCCGCACCGGTGAGAAGCCGCAAGTGTATCATGTTGAAGTGTGGCACAAGCAGCCGTCCTACTACCGCGTCAGCTTGAAAAACGCCGACAAAAGGCAAAGCCAAATGATTTTGCGCAATGACGAAGGGGTGTTCGTCTTCACGCCGGCGCTCAACAAAACTTTCAAGTTTGTGAGCGACTGGCCGAAAAACAGCAGTCAAGCGTACTTGTATGAATCGCTTGTGAAAGATATTTTGAGCGATTCGAAGGCGAAGTTTAAGGCGACTGACGACTACTATGTGTTTGAGACGAAAACGAACTATCCGAACAATGAGGTCGTTCCGACCCAAGAGATTACACTGCGCAAAAAAGATTTGGCGCCCGTTTCGGTCAAAGTGATGGATACGGACCGGAAAGCGCTGTTGACGGTCGAATTTTCCAATGTGGAGTTTAACAAAAAGTTTGACGATGATGCGTTTGATACAAAGAAAAACATGACTGGCGCCCGCCTTGAGGTGCCGACGATGGCGGAAGGAAAAGAGCAGGCGATGGCCGTCATGTACCCGAGCCAGCTCCCGAAAGGGGTTCAGGCGCTTGAGGAAAAAGAAGTGAAAGGTGAAAACGGCACGCGCGTCATTATGACATTCGGCGGCAAAAAATCGTTTACGCTTGTGCAGGAAAAAGCGAATGTGCTTCCGGCGACAAGCATGCCGGTGCTTGTCAACGGCGATCCAGTGGATTTAGGGTTTACAATCGGCGCCCTTACCGACCGAACGTTGACATGGTGGTACAATGGGGCGGAGTTTACGCTCGCCTCGGACGATTTGACGCCGGAAGAAATGGTGATGGTCGCCAGCTCAGTGCAAGAAAAAGCGGAAAAATGACAGTGCGGTTTTGGAAACAGGCGGTTCTCCGCGTTGAAGCGGAGAACCGCGTTTTATTTTGTCGCTGCGGATAGAAAGACGGGTGAGACAGGAGGAATGTCATCGGTGTCCAGCGTTTTCCGACGTTTTTCTTGTTTTTCCGCTACTCATCCTATTCCGTCTTCGTCGGGAACATGGTAAACTAAAAAAGGAATCCAATCGATTCAAGCGCTTTCAAACTGGCTATGATTAGAAAGGCAGCGAGAGAGGATGGACGAGTTTCACCGCGATACGTGGGCGGAAATTGATTTGGATGCCATTTATGACAACGTCGCGAATTTGCGCCGCTTTTTGCCGGAGGACACGCAAATCATGGCTGTTGTCAAGGCGAACGCCTACGGGCACGGCGATGCCCAAGTGGCGGCAACGGCGCTTGAAGCAGGCGCATCCCGCTTGGCCGTCGCCTTTTTGGACGAGGCGCTTGCCTTACGAAAAAAAGGCATCGATGCCCCGATTTTAGTGCTTGGGGCGTCTCGTCCCGAGGATGTGGCGTTGGCCGCCGAACACCGCATCGCCTTAACTGTGTTCCGCTCTGATTGGCTCGAGGAGGCGTCATCACTGTATAGCGGTTCGATCCCGATTCATTTCCATTTAAAGATGGACACGGGAATGGGACGGCTTGGGGTGAAAGACGAAGAGGAGACAAAGCGAATCACGGCCCTGATCGAACGCCATTCGTCTTTTGTGCTTGAAGGGGTGTATACGCATTTTGCGACCGCTGATGAAGTGAATACGGATTACTTTTCTTATCAATACGCCCGCTTTTTGCATATGCTTGATTGGCTGCCGTCGCGGCCCCCGCTCGTTCATTGCGCCAACAGCGCGGCGGCTCTTCGTTTTTCCGATCGAGCGTTCAACATGGTGCGCTTTGGCATTTCGATGTACGGGCTCGCCCCATCGCCGGACATCAAGCCGTTCCTCCCATACGAATTGAAAGAGGCGTTTTCGCTCCATAGCCGCCTCGTACACGTCAAAAAGCTGCAACCAGGCGAAAAGGTGAGCTACGGTGCGACGTACACTGCGCAGACGGAGGAGTGGATCGGCACGATTCCAATCGGTTATGCGGACGGCTGGCTGCGCCGTCTGCAGCACTTTCATGTGTTGGTTGGCGGGCAGCGGGCGCCGATCGTCGGCCGTATCTGCATGGATCAATGCATGATCCGGCTGCCAGGGCCGCTGCCAGTCGGGACGAAGGTGACGTTGATCGGCCGCCAAGGGGACGAGGTCATTTCCATCGATGATGTCGCCCGCCATTTGGACACCATCAATTATGAAGTGCCGTGCACGATCAGCTACCGGGTGCCCCGTATTTTTTTCCGAAATAAGCGTATAATGGAAGTGAGAAACGCTGTTGGTCGCGGGTAAGCGATGAATAATCTGCTTCGGAAGACAAAGGATAGAAAATGGAGAAATGACTTTGCAGCGCCGTTGTTTAATGGTATCATGAAGTGGAAGCAATGAATGGCTGCAGTTCGTGGAGGTGTATCTTTGTGTCGGAATCTGGCGCAACAACGGAAATCGTCGTTCGTTTGCCGCAGTCGCTGCTGACAGAACTGGACGTGCTCGTCAAGCAAGAAAACGGCAACCGCAATGAACTCATTTATCAAGCGACGAAAATGTACATTCGCGAGCGGAAAAAACGGCAAATTCGCGAGGCGATGAGACGAGGCTACATGGAAATGGCGAAAATCAATTTATCTATCGCTTCTGAAGCGTTTCATGCTGAATACGAGGCCGACCACACCGTTGAACGCTTAGTTAGCGGGGGGTAATGCTTTGATTGTCAAACGTGGCGACGTGTATTTTGCGGACCTTTCCCCGGTTGTTGGCTCGGAGCAGGGCGGCGTGCGCCCCGTGTTGGTGATCCAAAACGACATCGGCAACCGTTTCAGCCCGACGGTGATCGTAGCGGCCATTACGGCACAAATTCAAAAGGCGAAGCTGCCGACGCATGTCGAGATTGACGCGAAGCGCTATGGATTTGAACGCGATTCGGTCATTTTGCTTGAACAAATCCGCACGATCGATAAGCAACGGCTGACCGATAAAATCACTCATTTGGACGATGAAATGATGGATAAAGTCGATGAGGCGCTGCAAATTAGCTTAGGACTGATCGACTTTTGATAGGAGCGAAAAAACCTTTGCGTTTAGCATAACAGTGAAAGGGAGAAAACGGTTTTCGGTTGCCAACGGGCGGCCGAGCGGATGGGGAAAGCGGCGTTGACGTGCGGCATCGGTCTTGATTATCGAGTGTTCACGCTGGTGAGATGGGCAGATCGGCTTTTCTGGAACGGTCTGTCCCTATTTTCATCTATGTATACTGTTTCACAAAGCAGCTGCGTATAGGTAGCGCTTTTTTTATGCCCAATATCATTAAGGAGGGAATCGCTTGGCTAACGAACAGAGGCTCATTGAGGTCATTGCCGCCGAGCAGCAGCTGGCAGCGAAGCAAGTCGAAAACGTCATTGCGCTCCATCGAGAAGGAAACACGATCCCGTTTATCGCCCGCTACCGAAAAGAAATGACTGGGGCGCTCGATGAAGTGCAAATTCGTGAAGTGCTTGAGAGATGGGAGTATTTGCAGCATTTGGAGCAGCGGAAAGAAGAAGTCATTCGATTGATTGACGAGCAAGGGAAGTTGACGGAAGAGTTAACGCAGGAGATTATGGCAGCCACGAAGCTCCAGCAAGTTGAGGATTTATACCGCCCATATCGGCAAAAGCGGCGCACGAAAGCAACAATCGCAAAAGAGAAAGGGCTTGAACCCCTTGCCGAATGGCTCCTTTCATGCCCATCGGCTCCAACTCCGGAACAACAAGCCGAGATGTTCGTCAACGAAGATAAAGGAGTCGCAACTGTTGAAGAGGCGCTTCAAGGAGCGAAAGATATCATTGCCGAAAAAGTGGCCGATGACGCCGCTCTGCGCCAATGGGTTCGCGACGAGACGCGGCGGAAAGGAACGATTGTTTCCACCGTTAAAGCGGCGGAAAAGGACGAGAAGAACGTATATGAAATGTACTATAATTACGAAGAGCCGCTTGTCAAAATCGTTCCGCACCGTGTGTTGGCGTTAAACCGCGGCGAAAAGGAAGAAGTGCTGCGCGTCTCGGTCAAGGCGCCGGTTGAGGACATCATTCGCTATTTACGGCGAAAAACAGTCGCTGATGAATCGTCTCCAGCCGCTCCCATCGTGGCGGAAGCAGTCGAGGAAGGGTATAAGCGGCTAATGGAACCTGCCATTGAACGCGACATCCGCAACGAGCTGACGGAAAAAGCGGAGGAGCGGGCCATCCATATTTTCGCTGAAAACTTGCGCAAACTGCTTCTCCAGCCGCCGCTCAAAGGAAAAACGGTGCTCGGCATTGACCCAGCCTATCGGACGGGATGCAAGCTCGCCGTTGTCGATGAAACAGGGAAGCTGCTTGCCATCGACGTTATATACCCACACCCGCCGCAAGAGCGAAAAGAAGAGGCCCGCGGGAAGCTCCTTCGCCTGCTCGATAACCATTGTGTTGACGTAATCGCCATTGGAAACGGTACTGCATCTCGGGAAACCGAACAGTTTGTCGCCGACACGCTGAGGCATGCGCCACGCGATATCTTTTATTTGATTGTCAATGAAGCAGGAGCGAGCGTCTACTCTGCTTCTGACCTTGCGCGCGCTGAGTTTCCCGACCTGCAAGTCGAAGAGCGGAGTGCCGTCTCGATCGCCCGCCGCGTTCAAGACCCGCTCGCCGAGCTTGTCAAGATCGATCCAAAATCGGTTGGCGTCGGCCAATACCAGCACGATGTGTCGCAAAAAAAGCTTGCTGAGTCGCTTCGTTTCGTCGTCGAGACGGTCGTCAATCAAGTCGGCGTCAACGTCAACACCGCCTCTGTTTCCCTGCTCCAGTACGTGTCTGGGCTCACGAAAACCGTTGCGGAAAACATTGTCAAGCGTCGTGAGGAACAAGGGAAGTTTCGCAGCCGCGAAGAGCTGAAAACGATTCCTCGGCTCGGAGCGAAAACGTACGAGCAGTGCATCGGTTTTTTGCGCATCATTGATGGTGATGAACCGCTCGACCGCACGCCGATTCACCCCGAGCGGTACGCGGAAGTGAAGCAACTGTTGCGCAAGTTAGGATTTACGACCGCCGCCATTGGCAGTGTTGAACTGCGCCAGGCGCTGCAAGCCATCGAGATCGAGACGGTGGCAGCCGAGCTCGGCATCGGGGAACTGACGTTGCGCGACATTATTGACGCACTGTGCCGCCCAGAGCGCGACCCACGTGATGAACTGCCGAAACCGATATTGCGAAAAGACGTTTTGAAGATGGAAGACTTAAGGCCAGGCATGGAGCTCGAAGGAACAGTGCGCAACGTCGTCGACTTCGGCGTCTTTGTTGACATTGGGGTGAAGCAGGACGGGCTCGTGCATATTTCCAAATTAAGCAAACAATACGTGCGCCATCCGCTCGATGTTGTTTCGGTCGGCGACGTCGTCAAGGTATGGGTCGAGCACGTCGATGTGGCGAGAGGGAGAATTTCGCTGTCGATGGTGCCGGCGGAAGGGTGAAATGGAGAAAGCACTGCCTTAGGAGCAGTGTTTTCTCCGATAAAAAAACCAACATTGGTTCAGCAGTTTAATTTGCTCGCGATTTTTCTCATAATAGGCTCGTCTCATCTGATTTTTGAGCCATGTAGGCAACTTGGGCACCTCCCTAACAACGGAAAGGTAGTATATAATGTATGTAGCTCTGCATTGTCCCGTGCTAAAAAGATAAGGAGAGAAAACTGCGATGGATCAAAAACAGCTGCAATGGCTTGTTGAACAAATCTCTATCCACTCATTCGGCAAACCGTTTCGCCATACCGCTTCCTTCAACCCGCGGCTGCGTGCTGTCGGAGGGCGATACATACTGCAAACCCACAACATCGAACTCAGCCAAAAACATTATGAGCTGTTCGGCGAAGAAGAGTTAATCGGCATCATCAAGCATGAGTTATGTCATTATCATTTACACCTTGAAGGGAAAGGCTACCGCCACCGCGACCGCGACTTCCGCGAGTTGCTGCAAAAAGTGGGGGCTCCTCGCTATTGTCGTCCGCTTGCCCGAAATGCAAAAGCGACGAAAACGATTTACACATACATTTGCACGTCATGCAGCCTCACCTACCGTCGCAAAAGGCGGATCAACATAGACCGTTATGTCTGCGGACGCTGCCGCGGTCGACTTACCCTAACAGTATAGAAGCAGGGGATCAACAACTTTTGCAAAAACGAGGTTGACAATTGAAGTGACTGTGTGCTAAATTATAAAAGCCGTCGCCAAATGCACAATGAGATAAGCAACAAAAAACATATTGACAAAAAGTAAACGGATCAATATAATAAACAATGTCGATTGTCAAACATCATTCCGCAATAGCTCAGCGACGAGCATGCGCATCATCGAATATACTTCGAGTTGTCCTGACGCATCAGACTTCCTTGGATATGCTTGTAGAGGAAGGGACAGGGCAAGTTTTGGGCGCAGTTTCTTCGTCATTATTCCGCAATAGCTCAGCGGTAGAGCAACCGGCTGTTAACCGGTAGGTCGTAGGTTCGAATCCTACTTGCGGAGCCATTTCTTTGGAGAAGTACCCAAGTGGCTGAAGGGGACGGTTTGCTAAACCGTTAGGTCGTGGCTTTACGGCGCGCGGGTTCAAATCCCGCCTTCTCCGCCACTCCGATGTGTGTATGCGTGGCCCGTTGGTCAAGTGGTTAAGACACCGCCCTTTCACGGCGGTAACACGGGTTCGAATCCCGTACGGGTCACTGATCACGCAGGGGAACACCCCTGCGCTTCGCGGTCCCGTAGTGTAGTGGTTAACATGCCTGCCTGTCACGCAGGAGATCGCGGGTTCGAGTCCCGTCGGGACCGCCATACAATCAAATCGTTGGGCCATAGCCAAGCGGTAAGGCAACGGACTTTGACTCCGTGATGCGCTGGTTCGAATCCAGCTGGCCCAGCCATTTTTTATCTCTATACATACCCGCAAGCTTGCCAACTCGGCGGGAAAGAAAGTATGATGAGCCATTAGCTCAGTAACGAGCAATGCATCTTCGAGTTGACTGCGAGTTGCCTCGACGCACCAGGCTTCTTCGAAACAGCTGGTAGAGGAAGAGGCAGGTAGAGCTCGTCAGTACTTAGAGTGTTATGATCACATGAGCCATTAGCTCAGTAACGAGCGATGCCTCTTTGAGTTCGCTGCGAGTTGCCTCGACGCACCAAGCTTCCTTGAAACAGCTGGTAGAGGAAGAGGCAGGTAGAACTCGTCAGTACTTAGAGTGTTATGATCACTATGAGCCATTAGCTCAGTAACGAGCGATGCCTCTTTGAGTTCGCTGCGAGTTGCCTCGACGCACCAAGCTTCCTTGAAACAGCTCGTAGAGGAAGAGGCAGGTAGAACTCGTCAGTACTTAGAGTGTTATGATCACCATGAGCCATTAGCTCAGCAGGTAGAGCAACGAGCGATACATCCTCGAAATCGCTTCGAGTTGTCCCGACGCACTGGACATCTTCGAATCAGCTAGCAGAGGAAGGGACATCGTCAAATATCTGAGTGTATACCAAACCATGAGCCATTAGCTCAGCAGGTAGAGCATCTGACTTTTAATCAGAGGGTCGGAGGTTCGAGTCCTCCATGGCTCACCATATAGCGGGTGTGGCGGAATTGGCAGACGCACCAGACTTAGGATCTGGCGCCTCACGGCGTGGGGGTTCAAGTCCCTCCACCCGCATGTTTTGTCGATTGTGCGGTCGTGGCGGAATGGCAGACGCGCTAGGTTGAGGGCCTAGTGGGGGCAACCCCGTGGAGGTTCAAGTCCTCTCGACCGCATTTTACCAAAAACATAACTGTTGATATGGTTGTACAGCTTGGTAAAATAGAAATGCTTTGGTTGATATGATGCGCTCGTAGCTCAATTGGATAGAGCATCTGACTACGGATCAGAAGGTTAGGGGTTCGAATCCTCTCGAGCGCGCCATGATCGGGAAGTAGCTCAGCTTGGTAGAGCACATGGTTTGGGACCATGGGGTCGCAGGTTCAAATCCTGTCTTCCCGATTTTGTTAAACTAATGTTGCGTGGGTGTGGTTTCGTAAAACCGAAGCCATGAGCTTCCCACGTCCTTGAATGTGCTTTGAGTTGCCCTGATGCACCCAGCTTCTGTGAATCGGCTGGCAGAGAAAGGGGCAATAGAAAAGCGTGATGGATGTTCAATCAAAATCATATGCGGGTGTAGTTTAGTGGTAAAACCTCAGCCTTCCAAGCTGATGTCGTGGGTTCGATTCCCATCACCCGCTCCATGGTGAACTTACTATCGTTCCTTGAAAACTGAACGAAACGAAGCGCAACGAAAAGCGGAGGTCCGCGGGTCGCCGCGACGGGCAAATGTTCTTCACCCGCAGGGGTGCTTGCACCCCGAGGGGGAAGGTTATTTGACCCCGAGCGGCGGCGGACCGAAGCTAGACAATTCGAAAAGCGGAGGCCGCTCGGCGCCTTTGGTGCTGCGGCTGAAGCGATAGCCAATCAACTTTCTTTGGAGAGTTTGATCCTGGCTCAGGACGAACGCTGGCGGCGTGCCTAATACATGCAAGTCGAGCGGACCGAATCGGAGCTTGCTCTGGTTTGGTCAGCGGCGGACGGGTGAGTAACACGTGGGCAACCTGCCCGCAAGACCGGGATAACTCCGGGAAACCGGGGCTAATACCGGATAACACCGAAGACCGCATGGTCT
>NZ_SDLA01000013.1:0-88354 GCF_013096845.1 Geobacillus sp. BMUD | reverse complement strand
AATAATGTGCAAATGTTCGGAAATAATCTGCAAAACCTGGAATAATTCGCAAAGATTTTGCACATTATTTCCGAATCCGTCCGAAATAATTTGAAAAAGGGATTCTGAAATAATGTGCTAATTTACACTATAATGAAAAGGAGCGCCGGGCAGGGAAAAAAACGCATTTGGAATCAAGTTAAGAATAACAACGGGCGCAAACGATATAATGATGCTGCCAATTAAAAGATATATTTGATTTTTTATCTTATTCGAATTGGAACGAAGGTGTAAATAAAATAGGACTACGCAACCTAGCAGTGCTAGAATAATATTGGCTACAATACATGGACGAATGATTGTGCTAATGATGACACGATGATGAATACCAATGAATAGATAACTGATCGTTATAAAGATGGCCATATATAACGTGAGAATGCGCACTTGGCGAAAAAAGTTCGGTTTTGCAGACGAAGGAAAATGCTCAAAAAATTTTAAAAGGATGTAAGGAGCAAATGAAATAAAAACGACCTCCAATTCTCTTGCTGGCTTTATATTTTCGCTGGAAGGGATTGACAGAGCGAGGGCCATTCCACTAATAAACATAAGAGCCAAAAAATACTGAATGACAATCGAATTAGGTTTTTGCACATAACTGTAAATGCCAGCCAATAAAAAGATCATTCCTATAAATATTGGAAAATAACGTTGCGGCGAAACATGTTCATTGTACATTTTTAGTAAAAAATAACAAATAACGAAAATGGAAATAAGGATTAGGCTAAAAGGAAGAACTTTTTTATTCATTCTATCCCTAACTTTCTAAATATCTTTTTAAGCGGGCTATTTGAATCTGCTTGTCGGGAAAATGAGTAGCTATTTGACGAAACGCCTTATCCATATAAATTTTCGAGAGAATCAAGCAGTAGTCGATCGCCCCTGTTTTTTGAATGTAGTTTCTAATCTCCTTAATTAATTGAGAATTATTATTAGCTTCTTTTAGCTGGCCAAGCTTCCTTACTAACCATCCATTATCTTTTTTAGAGCTATATTCGATGGCTTTAATGAACGGGAGTGTCGCTTTTTTATTAGTGAGATCGCTTTTGTCGTCTGACATAATATCCCGAGCATCATTTTTCAATTGGCCAGCGATACCGATATCCATTGCGATCGTTTCCCATATATGTCTATTGGGCATATCACTGAGTTCACAAACTAATTTGACTAATGAGGATGATTTTTGTTTAATAATCGAAAAATAGTCTTCTTCTGTCGGAATACATTCAGAAATAATAAAATGTAAGTCTTTCCATTGTCCATTGCAAGCATTTTGTAGTTCAGAAATAATAATCGAAAGTTTTTCTTGTATATCTTCTTTAGAATTATGAAGAATAAGCCGAAACGCTTCCATCATAAGCGCGTTAGCGATCGTAACTGCTTCCCCAGTTGTTAACTGACTTACAACTTGATCACTTTGGTCATGGTCGGAAATTTCATCAAAAATGTCTGTTGCTAGAATGAGAAGTTCAATAGCAGCAGCATGACTAATAATAGACTGTATACAAGTGTCGTCTTTTAAATGGAAGGTGGATACTTGCGCATAAAATTCCCCCCAGGAAAAATGTGTTTCATTAGTGCTCAATATTTTCCCCTTGCCGTGCAGCAGATGAAAAATATATTGAATGATTTCTTTTTCTAGCATACAGCTAGTCAACAAGTGATTTTGCAAAAAAGCTCTGATAGTGCTTTTTTCAATCCTGTTCATCTAATCTTACACCCAAAGATTTCCTTCTTTTTTTGAGCTGTCCTGAAGATATGCTGCAAGTGCTGAGAATTCTTGTGGACTTAAGCGTTCCTTTGCGAGCGCAAGTTCCGTTGCTCCAATGCCATCTTTCTCAAGAAGTTCTTGAAGGACATCCCATAAATTTTGATTCATAAACAAAGCCCCCCTCAATAAATGATTATGGTTCATCAAAATTTTACACTATATTACAACTTCTGTCATGATTTTCTCTAAAAATAGGTATTTTCCGTAATCAAAATTGTGGAAAATACGGATGTTTGTTATTTCAAGTTGTCTTAAAATGTAGAACGTAGGCTAGAACGCATCCTTGATAGGAGGATGAAAATATGGCAACTCTAATTAGAAAAATTGCCGAATATTTAATTCGAAATTGGCCTAAGCTCAGCGATTGGATCAAAAAGGCGATTATCGCTGTTGCGGGTAGCGCGATTGTAAATGCAATTGCCCAAGGTCTTAGTGCGCTTATTGATTACCTTTCAGGGTTATCGTCTACTGTTATTGAGGCTATCGCAAAATTATTAGGTTTCTAATTAGCACGGTAGCCTGTGGCTATAAAAATAAAAATGGCTACAAAGGGGGCCCTCTAAATCCCTTTGCAGCCATTCGAGCTGATTTGTCTAGAACACATTATTAACAATAAAAAAGATGCGTTCTAGCCTATTTTCATTAAATAAATTATAACGAGGTTTTAGTTATATGTCAATGGGTTCCAATGTATTATATGTAAGGGATTTTACAAAGATGATAAATCACAAAGTTATTTTAAAGGATTGCAATATGGCGATCGCAAGAGGAGAAATATGCTGTCTGTTCGGAAAGAACGGAACAGGAAAAAGTTTATTTTTACATTGCATATTAGGGTACACAAATTTTGAATCGGGATTAGTTAAGATTAACGGATATGATATAACGAAAAGAATCCAAATTAGAAGGCACAGTGGATTTGTGCCAACGGATGACTATTCTTTTTGTGAGCTTTTAACCCCTAATGAGTATTTTTCATTTATAAAAGGTGTTTTTTCTTTATCTGAAAAAGAGACGAGCAGAAAAATTGAACATCTATCAGAGAAATTATCTGTAAAGCTTTACTTAGATGAACTAATCGGAAATTTATCTTTTGGGACAAGAAAAAAAATTGTACTTATGGGTATTTTATTATATGATCCAGTTTTGTTAGTTTGTGACGAGATTTTTGAGGGGTTGGATGCACCGTCAGTCCAAGCGGTTAGGGAGATATTTTTAGAGAAGAAAAAGAGGGGTCACTCTATTTTGTTTACAAGCCATTTATACCAAGAGGCTATTGCGGTATCGGATAGGTGCTATCAAATCATTAATAGAACAATTAAAGAGGACGATTATTTATAAAAGGGAGTCTAGAATAACATGCTCATTAAACAATATTTTATGATTTATACAAAGCTAGTAGAAGGGCATGTTAACAAATTGCTATCTTGGGGAACTGCTGCTCTTTTTGGAGGAGTATTGGCTGTTTTGCTGCATATGTTTCAAGTTGATATTGTACTGAAGATAGTCCCATTAGCCATTTTCCTTCTACACATAATTTCCATATTTATGAACGGAAATCAAAGAGAAAGTATTGAAGCATTATTTGTTTTTTTAAAAAAAACACCTATACACCCATTTAAAATAGTTATCTTAAATGGATTATGCAAACTATTTAACCGGGATAAAATGAGATTCTATTTTTTAAATTTTATTGTCCTAGTTATAATTCAAACTCCATTGTTACTTATGGCCCTTTATTTTTTTCGGATTCTTTCTCTAATATTCGTGTCTCAAGTGATAGAGTATATATCCTATTTAGTTAAAAGAAGGTATTTTTGGCGTTTTTTAATCCCGATAATTTTTCTGGTTGTTTTGTTTTTCACGGAAAATGAGAAGCCATATTTTTTTAATTTCCATTATTATGCGGTTTGCTTTTCTCAAACAAGACTATATGATTCTATAATCTTATTAAGTGTTGCTATATCATTGGTGGCAGCACCTGTCTTTGTTAATAAATTATTAATCGTCAAGAAGCCAGATCTTCCTATAGGCATTAGGAGATTGAGCAATGTTATCTCCCGACTGAGTTATATAGCAGTATTTAATCCGCAGTTACAAAATATCATAAAAACGAGCATAAAGATATATATAAGGGATCAATCTGTATTATTAAAATATTGGACTATTACGGTTTTATCAATCGTATATTCTTGGGGGAGCTATGTTGTACAAGGAGCCAATGACGAAATTTCTAGCTTTTACTTAGTATTTATGATGAGTTGTTATTTTTTTTATGAGGTTAGAATGTTAGGATTGTTCCGTTCCAACAGCATTGTTGATCATTTTCCTGTACCAAATCAGCAGAAGATAATGTCCGATGATTTTGTGGCAGGATGTTTCAATATTTTGTTTAGCTGGTTTGCATTAGTTGTCTACTGTATTTTTTTTGAAGTCCATCTTTCGCTTATGTTCACCAATATGATAATATCTATTTTTTTGTATAGTATCAGCCTTTATTTTAAAGCACAAAAATCTCCGACGAAGAAATATGTAATATTTTCCTCTGTAAAGTATATCATTTTGAGCCTATTTGTAGGGCTTATATTGTTGCGCGCGGGAACATTGCTGAGCATTTTAGCGTTGGTAGTCTTCGGTATTTTTACGTATTACAAAATATACAGGGAAGGAATGGAGTAACATGAGATATCTTCTATTGGCTGCCGCCGTTGTTGCCTATTTTATTTATCGCAACCAATCGCCGTACAATTTTATATTGATCGCTATTGTTGCAGTACTTTTCGTTTCTGCGCTTAGTTCGAAAAAGAGAACAAAGTAGGTGATGATTCATGCGAGCCATTATTGAAAAAGAATTTAAAAGCTTATTTAAAAGTTTTAAATCGATTGCTGTGATTTTGTTTTTTCTGATTGTGAGTTTTGCCTCGTCTAAATTTTTCAGCAATAACTTAGAATTATTGCAACAAGATCAAGGTGAATCCGTGTATGCCTCCAGCATTCGTGCACTTGTGATGTTTTTTGGGTCTCTCTTTGTCTTATCGTTATCTCATGATGTGATAAATCGGGAAGTGGAAAATCAGACAATCCGTTTTTTAGTTACAAAGTCTTCAAGAAATGCCATTGTAATTGGAAAGTTTCTTGGGGTTTTTTTGTTTTGGTTCGTCTGTGTTCTAAGTTCATTTACTGTCATTGCTTTGTTTGCGGGACAACTATTTGTTTTTGATTTTCTGAAAATGATCTGTTTTCTTGCCTACGCTATCGGTGTGACGATATTACTTTCATTGGTGGTAAAAAAGCCATCCCATACTACATTCATTGCTATTTTATTAGGGATTGCTATACCGGTGTTAGGGATATGGTCTATCACATCTAAGCAATTTGTTTTAAAAATTGTTAAATATGTGTTGCCTTATTACTACATTATGAAAGGAAGCTATTATACTTTTGTTCCTGCTTGTTTCGCGGCGCTTATGCTGCTAATCGCCTTGGCGGTATTTAAAAGGAGAGATTTGTAATGAAAATGATACAAGTACATAACCTAAAAAAGAAATTTAAAGATCATTATGTCGTTAAAGGGGTTACTTTTGATGTAGAAAAGGGCGAAATTTTCGGCTTTTTAGGCAAAAACGGCGCAGGAAAAACAACGACCATTAATATGCTCACAGGAATTACGCTCCCTAGCGAAGGGAGTTTTGTGATTGGCGGGAAAACGAACAAGGAAATGAACGAGATTAAGAAGATGATCGGTGTTATGCCTGATGCGGCAAACTATTATTATGATTTAACAGCTTTAGAACATCTAACATTTTTTGCGAAATTGAAAAACGTGAAACTAAAAAAGGTTGATGCGTTGACTATATTAGATAGTGTAGGATTGAAAGGGCATGAGAAGAAAAAGGTCGGCAGTTACTCATTTGGAATGAAAAAGAAGCTTGGGATTGCCCAGGCGATCATAGGAACACCGTCAGTTGTATTTCTCGATGAGCCGACTTCCGGTCTGGACCCGGAATCGGCTGCCGAAATTCAGCAACTTATTCAGCAACTTGCTTCTAATGATATGACGATTTTTCTAACATCACATAATCTTTCTGAAGTAGAAAAAATATGCGATACGATTGCGATTATGGAAGACGGGGTCATTTCGAAAATTGGGACGATGGAACAGTTAAGAGGGATGCATAAACGAGCGATTCAGTTGTTGATAAAAATAAAAAAAGAACATCATTCTATTGCGCACTCGTTAAAACGTGATGTCGGCGATTTTATTTCCAATGTGCAAACATCGGGTGACTATTTATGCTGTGATCTTTGGCGGGAGTCAGACATTCCAAAGCTGATTGATTATTTGTCGCGTCAAAATATTGATATATATGAAGTAAGAGTAGAAAAACCGACATTGGAAGATATTTTCTTTGATCGTGTTGCGGATCGCTAGTCATCGCTAATAAGTTAATGTCAACATCTATATTCGCGGCTTTTATCACTCCCATAATCAATACATTCCATACTGCGAGGGGAGGCGCGGGAAGCGTATGAGTGAGTCTATGCCGATGCAAGGCAAATCGAGACGCGGATTGAGGCGACGGCCGATGAATTGGTCGATGGAATCAGCAGGGAAATCGCCCGTCTTCGTCGAATGATAGGGAGTTGTGATCACATGATTCGGTTGAAACCGGATGTGTTAGAAGTGGTCGCGAAGCACATTCCCGATGCCGAAGACGCTTGCGAGCGGGCGCGGACGACGCTGTCATGGGAACCCTCTTCCCTTGCGATGGACCTCCCCGGTGTCAGCACGCCTGCCATTGAAGCGCTGCGGGAGGAATTGATTCATTGGCTGCGGCGCTATGAAGAAAAGCTCAACGAAGCGGAAGAACTGCTCTATCGAACTGCGGCGGCAATGCGCCAAGCGGACGAGACGCTCGCCGACAACATGAAAGAATTCGGTTTGAAGCTTCTCGGCTGGTATGACGTTCAGCGCGTGTTTGGCGAGTACGATCCGATCACCGGCGAGCGCCTTTCTTTAGGAGACCGCTTGTTGGCGGGCGGAATGCTGTTTGCGTCAATCTTCCCTCCCGCTAAAGGGGCCGGCATGGCGGGGAAAGCGGCGATCAAGGGCGCGAGGCGATCGACGCCGCCTCCGCCCTTTCGAAAGTGAACCATGTTGTGTGCGATGATAAAATAAAGCCGATCTTCGAAACGATTTACCGGCAAGTCGTCAAAGCGCCGTTTGCGGAAACGGCCCGTTTGTTCAAGAAGCAATGGGACGATTTCGTGGAAAGCGTCTCTGTCGTTGGATGGAAGCCAGTGTATGTGGGGGGTGGTCCAACGTCTAGAGTGTGGATGAATGAAACGAGGAATGAAGTCAAAGATGCCGCTTTCCATATGATGAAGCGAATCGAAAGGGAGATGGCTGAGAAGGGGACAACACATAATACTAGAAGGCCGGTGATTTACTCGCGCAACCGCTTCCCGGAACCGTTTCTCAAGTAGAAAAAGCTTGCTGCATCAGCTGCTATGTTCGCGCGTTCCATCATCGATCAAGGCAAACAGCGATTTTTCACCAACCTTCTAGGTCCCCAATTGAAATTCGAAGGACAACCAGAGTATAGTAAATACCTTAAAAATATGAAGCAGGTTACCATCACTAAGCTTGTTGATATCTCTAATGACTCAGGCCCGATTGACCCGAATTATAAACAATATTTTGCGATCAAAGTCTATTATGGGGAACTTAACATTAAGGTACAGGACCCCAATTTGGTCCCCACTTTAGGTGGGAAAAATTATCGAAGATTTATTCTCATTAAGGAAAATCGAGATGGTCCTTGGCTAATTGATACTGATGAAAATACACCTGAAAGAGAGTCTTGACAAATAAAAAATTCTGAGCAAAGATTTGAAATCGAGTAGAAGGCAATTAGCTGCCCATAGCCATCAGTTAAGGATTTTGGTCTTTGTGCATCGCCAAAGACATGGTATCCTTTCTAACGAACACTCTACGTTAGAAAGGATTTTTTTCATGGAAAAGTTCCATGGGCAGCGATCTGCCCTCCATCGGGGGATGAAAATGACCGCTTGCCGGCGGGATTTTCACAGCAAACGCACTCAGTCAGGTTGCTGAGTGCGAATGTAGCGGCGCAGCACGTTTTCGACATTGGTCAGATGCTCCAGCATGCGCGCCCGGGCGGCGTCCGGATTTTGGTCGCGAATGGCTTCGAAAATGGCTTGGTGTTCGGCAAGCAGTTTTTCGGTCGTCGTTTGTTTCGAAAACAGCCATATGCGGCGCGTCTCCCGCATCGTTTCGACGATCATGCCGGAAACGTTGTTCATAATGCTCATAAGCATCGGATTTTGCGACGCCGCCGCAATCGCCATATGGAAGGCCAAATCCGCTTTCTCGCCAAGCTCATCGCTGCCGATCCCTTCTTTCATTTGTTGAAGCGCTTCCATCATCGCTTTAAGGTCGCGGTCCGTCCGCTTCGCGGCGGCGAGCGAGGCGGCGCCTGCCTCAAGCAGTTTGCGCACTTCAAGTAAATGCCAAATATCTTCCTTGTTCATTAGGACGGCAATCGATAAAGGAAACGTCATCACCGTTGGGTCAAACTCGCGCACATACGTTCCTTCCCCTTGTTTGAGCTCGATCAGTCCCATCGCTTTCAAGGCGGTGAGCGCCTCGCGAATGGCGGCCCGTCCGACTTGAAACTGCTCGGCCAGCTGCTGAACGGAATCGAGTTTATCACCGGGTTTTAGCTCTCCGTTTTTAATCATATCAAAAATGGCTTCGGCCACTTCTTCGTAAATTTTTTTTGTTTTAATCCGTTTAAATGCCAATGGATCCACCTCAAATACGATTAAAGTAGCTTCCCGATTGTGAGGAAGGAAAGCTCCTGCACTGTCTATTATGATACAGCATCATCGCTCGAGACAAGCGCTTTTTGTTGCCGGCAGACGAGGGCGTCAGCGGTTCGTGGAAAACCAGTCATTCCATCATCGCGCATGGCGAAGTGTGAAGGCGACGGGCTGGGTTGTAGTCAACATCGTCAAGAAACTTCGACCGTATCGACAAGCAGGATGGTCATCCCCGTTCTCTGTCAACATCGGTGGAGGAACTTCAATGGAGAGGAAACAAAATGGATGGAAAGTTCAAAAAAATACAAAAACAACTATTGTCTTTTGCTGAAAACGCTTTTATAATTTGAGACAGACGGCGTTCTTATCCGGTCATCTGATGACTGGAGGAGATGATAAAGGGGACGGATGACCGTTCGTGAACGCCGCCAAGTCGGGCACAAAGGGGAGGAGAAAACCGCATGTGGAAGCAAGATTTTACGCCAATTGCCGACCAGTTGTGGTTATCGGCCATTGTCGCACTCATTCCGATTTTGTATTTCTTTTGGGCGTTGGCCGTCAAACGGATGAAAGGGCATGTTGCGGGGCTGACGACGTTGCTGCTTGCTGTTGTATTGGCTGTAATCGCTTACAGGATGCCGGCCGGAAAAGCGGTCATGTCGGTAACGCAAGGTGCGGTGTACGGATTGCTCCCGATCGGCTGGATCATCATTACGTCTGTCTTTTTATATAAGCTGACAGTGAAGACCGGCCATTTTGACATCATTCGCAACTCGGTCATTTCGCTCACCGAAGACCGGCGTCTGCAGGCGCTGCTCATTGCCTTTTCGTTCGGAGCGTTTTTGGAAGGGGCGGCCGGGTTTGGCGCGCCGGTGGCGATTTCGGCAGCGTTGCTTGCCGGATTGGGGTTCAACCCGCTCTATGCTGCTGGCATCTGTTTGATCGCCAATACGGCCCCAGTGGCGTTCGGGGCGGTCGGGATTCCGATCATCTCGATGGAAGGGCCGACAGGCGTGCCGGCGATGGAAATTTCGAAAATGGTCGGGCGGCAGCTGCCGTTTTTATCGGTGTTCATTCCGTTCTATCTCGTCCTCATTATGGCGGGATGGAAAAAAACAGTTGAGGTGCTGCCAGCCATTATCGTCTCCGGCGTTTCGTTCGCGCTGACGCAATACTTGTCATCGAACTTTTTAGGACCGGAGCTGCCGGACATTTTGTCCTCGCTCGTGTCGATCGTCGCGTTGGCTGTCTTTTTGAACTATTGGAAGCCGAAAAGCACATTCCGCTTTGCGACGGAGTCGGAGGTGGCGGTTGCCGGGCAAGCGGTTCGTGCAACGCACAGCAGCGGGGAAGTGTTCCGGGCGTGGTCGCCGTTTCTCGTGCTGACGGCCTTGATTTCGCTTTGGGGCATCCCGCAGGTGAAGGCGGCGCTCACCGGCCACTATGAAGGAACGAACGGGTTGCTGAAGGCAGTCAATGCGATTGGCTCGCATTTGACGTTTATGCCGCCGGTGTCGGGGTTGAACAACCAAATTTTGAACGCGAGCGGCCAACCGATTGCGGCGGTGTATAAGCTTGAGCTGCTTGGTGCGGCCGGCACGGCCATCTTGCTGGCGGCGGTCGTGACCAAGTTCATTGTCGGCATTTCATGGAAAGACTGGGCGCGGACGTTTGCGGAAACGTTGAATGAGCTGAAATACCCGATTATCACCATCGCTTCGGTCGTCGGCTTTGCCTATATCGCCAACTCATCGGGCATGAGCACGACGCTCGGGATGGCGCTGGCGAAAACAGGGTCGTTCTTCCCGTTCTTCTCGCCGATTTTGGGCTGGCTTGGCGTGTTTATCACCGGCTCCGATACATCGTCGAACTTATTGTTTGGCAACTTGCAAAAAGTGACGGCGACATCGATCGGCATGGATCCAGTGCTGGCGTTGGCGGCCAACTCCTCCGGCGGCGTCGTCGGGAAAATGATTTCGCCGCAGTCGATCGCCGTCGCCTGCGCGGCCGTCGGCTTGACGGGCAAAGAATCCGACTTGTTCCGCTTCACGGTCAAACATAGCGTATTCTTGATCATTTTGATCGGCATTCTTGTATACTTGCAATCGACGGTATTGTCGTGGATGATTCCGTAGACGGGAACAAAGGGGGACGAGGCTTGGCCCGGAAGCGAGGCGCCAAGCCCGGCCCCTTTTCCGCTATCAACAAGTCGGATGATCAACGAAAAACCCCGCCATGGACGCGGGGTTTTTCGTGATGGTGGCGAAGCCTTCCGTTGCGCTCGTGGGCGATGTGGCCGAACGATGAAACACGGTTTTCATGATGAATGGGGAAGAGTCCAGCTGCATCATGCGGCGGCCCGCTCGTTTTTGGGAGAAAGGAGCTCGCTACAGCGCCGCGCCGAGCTGTTTCGGCATCGCCCGCAGCGCTTTGCCGGTGCCGATGGCGACCGCCTCGGCTGGGTTGGGCGCCACATGCACCGGCACATGCAGCATGGCGCCAAGCCATTGTTCCATGCCGCGAAGCAAGGCCCCGCCCCCGGTGAGAACGATGCCGCGGTCGATAATATCACCGCTCAGTTCGGCCGGGCATTCCTCAAGGACGGCGCGAATGGCTTCGGCGATTTGCAGAAGCGATTCTTTCAGGGCGTGCTGCACTTCGGCGGGATCAAGAGAAATGGCTTTAAGAAATCCGGTGACCACATCGCGGCCATGAATCGTCATTCCTTGTGTCAAAGACGTCCCGGGAGTGCTGCCGATTTCGATTTTCACTTGTTCAGCGGTTTGTTCGCCGATTAGCAAATTGTAGCGCTGGCGAACATATTGAATGATATCTTCGTCGAGCCGATTGCCGCCGATGCGGAGCGAACGGCAGGCAACGACGCCGCCAAACGAAATAATCGCGGCTTCCGTTTTTCCGGCTCCCAAGTGGACGATGACATTGGCGACAGGTTCACCGACCGGCAAGTCTGCGCCAATGGCTGCGGCCACCGGCTCTTCAATCAGGTGAATATGTTTGGCTCCACAATGTTTGGCGATTTCGTAAAAAGAACGGCGCTCGACAGAGGTGGCGTGAAACGGGACACTCATGACGACGTTCGGTTTTTTGAAGGAGAGGCCAAGCTGTCTGCTAGACTGTTTAAACACTTCCTGCAACAACGTTTTGGCGCGCTCAAAATCGGCGATCACGCCATGTTGCAACGGATAGGTGACCTCGACGTGGGCCGGGGCTTTGCCGATCATCGTTTTTGCTCGTTGGCCAATGGCGATGAGCTTGTCCGCTTGGCGGTTATAGGCGACCGCCGCTGGTTCGTCAAAAATGAGCCCTTTCGTTTGGCTAAACAGCCGGACATTCATCGTGCCTAAGTCAATGCCGAGCTCTGAAGAAACAAACAACCAAAACACCTCTCTTTTGCCAAGTTCGATGAACAGACAGCCCATCATCTATAACATTCGACACGAAACGGGTATTTATGACGGTGAGGCGGAAGACACGAGGGGGGGTATCGGCGGCGTAGCTGATGAAGGAAAGAAAAATTTTTTTGTTTTCGTGTATAAAAAATGAAAAAAGGGGAAAGGAATAATAGCGTAACGTTTTCCAAGTATTCCCCCGATCCCCTATGAAATATAGTATAGGCTCTCCAGTTTTTGGAGGGCCGCTTTTTTTGGCATAATAAAAACCCCCTGCCTATTAAGCGCGCTTAATATGACAGAGAGCTTTTCCGATAAGCCGTTATAGACGCTTGGCTCCGACATATTTCGTTTTCCAATAGCTGCTGTTTAAACTATCGATTTTGACACCGCGGGAAACAGCATGAATCACTTGGTTGTTGCCGATATAGATGGCGACGTGGGAGACGCCTTTCGTCCGTTTGGAAGTGTCGAAAAACACTAAATCCCCCGGTTGCAATTGGGACTTCTGTACGTATGTACCTTTTTTGTACATTTCTCGAGAGGTGCGAGGCAAGATGACGCCAACTTTTTTATGGGTATAGTAGACAAATCCTGAGCAGTCAAATCCTTTTGGCGTCGTGCCGCCATATCGGTAAGGAGTGCCGACCAGCTTTTTCGCTTCGATGATGAGCCGTGCTTTGTCGGCGGCTGCATCTGAACTGGAAGTGCTTACAAAGAAGGAGGAAAATAGGATGATCATAGATACAAATAGGAGAGAGCACCACTGTTTCATTTTCCCTAACCCCCGACAAAATCTTTTCCGATTCGACGTCTTTCAACTAGAGTATAGCAGAGGAAATGTGACTTGTTTTTTACAGTTGGATTAAATAATGTTACAGTGCCGTTACAAATATAGCACCTCGTCCTAAAGGCTTATACCAATAGATAGATATTTTTCGTTTCGGTCGATCTGGTTTTATGGCCATAAGTGTGGAAACGGTGTCTCATACCCGAGTCCTATGACTGACAGATGAATGTCGTAAGCTGTCGAACAAATAGGAACGGGGGAGGGAAGCAGAGCGGAGAATGGCCGTCTTATAATGAAAGCAAAGCGTCGAAGAATCGATGACGGTGATGGATGATGTCGAATCAACTGGAATATATCTTGTATATCTTTGGCCTTTTTTTGACGGTCAGCGGTGTCTATGTATACGGCCATTGGATGGCAAAACGGCATTGGAAGGACATCCCATGGCGGGTGGCGCCGAGACTGACTGCTGCGTTTGCCATCGTTTCCCTGCTTTTTTTGGGGGCAGGGATGCTCTCTATCCATTATGCTGAAAAACAAGAACATCGTGAATATGAGGAAGCCACAAAGCAAATCGCCGGCATGATTGCCGGCGATTTGGCCGCCATGGGGCACGAACGGCTCGATGAAAGGGCGGAACATTTGCCTGCGTATCACATAGTGATGGCGATGCTGGAGCGTTGGCAACATTACGGTCGTGTGTTGAGTGTGTATACGTTAAAAAAGAATGAGCACAATGAGCTATATTTCGTTGCAGCGCCAGCGACTGACTACAATCGGAACGGCCGCATTGACGGGAAAAAGGAACAAGCTGTTCCGCCTGGAACAGTTTACCACCGCCATTTTCCAGAGGTTGAAGAGGCATTCCACGGCCGGTTTGCGATGGAACAGCATCCGACAACGGACGAATGGGGAAGAAGCATCAGCGCGTTTATGCCGATTCGTCAACCGGACGGAACGGTGGATGCAGTCGTCGGCATTGATTTTGACGCCAAAACGTATGAGCAACATTTGCAGTGGGGGCGGCAAAAGGCGATGTGGGCGATGATGACCATGTTTTTGGCGACGGCGGCTGCCTATTTGCTTGCTTTGCATCAACAAATGGAACGGAAGGCGTTGGATGCCTATAAAAAAACGCTCGCATCCAACGAGCATCGGCTGCGGCGGCTGGCGGAAATGACGATGGAAGGGCTGATTGTCTATGCGCACGGGAAAGTCGTTGAGGTCAATGAAGCGGCGTGCCGTTTGCTCGGCTATTCAGAAAGTGAACTGATTCATTTGCCGATCGAGGATTTAGTCGTTGACGGGTCCATGAAACTGACTCGTCCGCATGAGGAGCCGGAGCGTTTTGAAATCGAGCTGCTCCGAAAAGATGGCACGACATTTCCAGCGGAAATCGTCCGCCGCTGCTACGATTATGAAGGGGAAAAAGTGACGGTGGCCGCCGTCCGCGATTTGACGGAACAAAAACGAAACGAAGAGCGGATGCGTTATATCGCCAATCATGACGAGCTGACCGGGCTGCCGAACAAGGAGGCGATGTATAAAGCGGTGGAGCGTTGCCTTGCTGAGGCGAAACAGCATCGTTATGAAGCAGCAGTCCTATTTTTCGAAGTGAGTGGGATGAAGACGATTAACGATTTTTATGGATACGCTGTCGGGGATGAAGTGCTCCTCCATTTGGCGCGCGCATGGAGAGAAAATCCAGGTATGACTGTCGGGCGCTGGAGCGGAAATGAGTTCATCGCATTGGTGCCAAACAGCACATATCAAAAGGCTGAAGAAATGGCGAAACAGCTCATTGAGGCAGCCGACGAGCCGATTGTCGTCAATGGGATGGAATTGTATGTGACCGTGAACATCGGCATCAGCGTCTATCCAAAAGATGGGGAAGATGCAAAAACGTTGATTCGCAAGGCGGATATTGCTCGCTATGAGGTGCGAAAAAAAGCGGCGAGCGATTTTCTCTTTTTCACTGAGCCGATGGCGATTCGCCTCCATGAAAAGATGGCGATGGAACGCGACTTGCGGCGTGCGCTTGAAAATGAGGAATTTGAATTGTACTATCAGCCGCAAATTCGGCTTCACGACCGGCAAGTGATCGGCATGGAGGCGTTGATTCGCTGGCGCCATCCGGAAAAAGGGATGGTTTCGCCGTCATTGTTTATCCCTGTTGCCGAACAGACCGGCATGATCATCCCGATCAACGAGTGGGTGATCCGCACGGCTTGTGAGCAGACGAAGCAGCTGCTTGATCGTTTTCCTGACTTGTCCGTTTCCATCAACTTATCGCCATATGAATTTGAAAGCCGCCGATTTGTGGATAAACTCGCCCGTCTGCTCGCCGACGTCGGGCTGCCGCCGCACCATTTAGATCTTGAAATTACGGAGCGGATGACCATGGATACGGAACGTGCGCTTGATATTCTCTCGAAACTGAAAGGGCTTGGTGTGACGATCAGCATGGATGATTTTGGCACAGGCTACAGTTCGCTCAGCTACTTGACGGATTTGCCGATCGATCGGCTGAAGATCGACCGTTCGTTTGTTCAGCATATTCAAGGAAAAAAAGATGTCATCTTGCCGGCGATCATCCGCCTCGGGCATAATATAGGTGTAAAGGTGCTGGCCGAAGGGGTCGAAACGGAGACTGAAGCGGCTTATTTGCAAGGGAAACGGTGCGACGAGGCGCAAGGTTATTATTTTTCCCCGCCGCTTCCGTATGGCGAGTTCGTCCGGTTCTTAAACGAGCAGCGCGTGAAGCGGCAGGCGCAGGAGCTGACGTAACATGGACGGATTTTGGCGCATCGCCGAGGAGAAAATTCGTGAGGCGATGAAAAACGGCGAGTTCGACAACTTGCCTGGCTTCGGCAAACCGCTGGAGATTGAAGACCTTTCCCGCATTCCGGAGGAGCTGCGGCTCGGGTATTTGTTGCTGAAAAACGCCGGTTATGTGAAGGAAGAAACGGAGTTGCGCAAAGAACTCTTGACGCTCGAAGATTTGCTTCGTTGCTGCGAGGACGATGAGGAAAAACGGGAGCTGGAGAAAAAGTGGACGGAAAAACAGCTTCGATTTGCGGAACTGATGAAGAAACGGGGGCAGACAAACTCGAAAGCATTGCGCGACTACGGCCGACGCATTGAAGAAAAATTTCGCTGAACCTGTGTATAGGGAGATGCGCGAAAACGCTCATCTCTCTTTTTTTATGCCAAAATGGACAAAAAATGGGGAAAATAGGAGAGGACCGCTGGAAAGAAAGGAGGGCGAACACCACCTTTAGGGGAACGAGATTGTCAAGGGGAGAGAAACGGACGGTGAATCAACAAAGAAGGAGGAGCGAAATCGTGAAACGTGTATGGTTAGCCTTTTTTACCGCCTTGGCGTTGGCGATGCCGTCGTCGGTGAGCGCCGTCAGCCAAAACGACGCAGCCGTTGATGTTCATATGCCGATCGGCCATGGGTGGAAATATGGGATGCTCGATGAGCAAAAGTGGCTGGACATGGTGCAAACGTATACGCCGGAGCAGGTGGATGAATGGAAAAAAGTGTTGGAGGAACGGACAGCACTGCGCCAGCAGATGGATGACGAAAAGGTGAAGCAAGCCATCAAAAAGAAGTGCAAGCAAATGAAAAAGGAACGCGAAGCGGCGCTTGATCGACTCATCGACCAGCTCGCTGACAAAAAAATCACGAAAGAACAGTTCAAGGAAGAGTTGAAACAGTTACATAAAAAGAAACGCTGGATGACGAAGGAAGAAAAACAACGGCTCCATATGCTTCATGAGCAAACAAGACAGGCGATGGAGAGCAACGACAAGAAAGCAATGGCCAAACTGCTGCCGCAATGGCTCGATCATATGAAAAAGGAGAATGAGCGATTGGCGAAATGGCTTCAGGAAGTCAAAGAAGGGTGATATAATGGAAAAAAGGCCGTGTTTGAAGCACGGCTTCTTTTTTTATCATGATTGGCCGCTTGAACGAAAAGGAAAGACGACTGCGATGTTCAAATGTTCTTATCGCAAAAGGTTGACGGAGGGAATTCGTGCATTTTAGCACAAAGTGATTTCGTGACGGGGAGGAAGAGGCAATGGGATACCCGGTCATTCTTTGTTTGCGCGGCCGTCAGGCGGTCGTTGTCGGCGGCGGGAAGGTGGCGGCAAGGAAAATTCATGGATTGTTAGAGGCGGGGGCGGAAATCGTAATGATTGCGCCTGAAGCGGAGCGGGAGCTTCAAGCGCTGGCCACCGAGGGGGTGATCGTTTGGAAGAAGAAGAGATTTGACCCAGACGATTTGGCAGGAGCGTTTTTGGTGATTGCTGCGACGAATGATCGGAAGGTGAATGAAGCGGTGGCGCAGGCAGCAGCGCCTGGGCAACTCGTAAATGTCGTGGATGACCCGGAGCGATGTGATTTTCACGTTCCCGCTGTCGTCCGCCGCGGTCCGCTCACCATCGCCGTGTCGACCGGTGGGGCAAGTCCGGCGGTTGCTCGCCGCATTCGTCGCGAACTTGAGGAGCAGTATGGCGAAGAGTACGGGCCGTATCTTGAGTTCTTGCAACGGGCCCGCGACATTGTATTGCGCGAAGTGGATGACGCCGAGGGACGGAAACGGCTGTTTCGGGCGCTCGCTGCCGATTCGTTCCGGCAAAACGGCCGTTGGGATGAGAAGTTCGCTCACCTGTTGACGATAGAAAAAGAACGAAACCGAGAAGGAAGGGATGGGAATGATTGAGGATTCCGATGTACATTGTTGATGCGTTCACCGATCGGCCGCTTGCCGGCAGCCCGGCGGCCGTCTGCCTGTTGCTGCAGCCGGCTGAGAATGATTGGTGCGCCGGAAGACCCAGTCACCGGTCCGGCCCACTGCTGTCTTGGACCGTACTGGGCGGATAAGGTCGGAAAAAACGACGTTAGTCCGTTCCCAGGCTTCAGCCCGCGGCGGCATCGTGAGGGTGGCGGCAGCGGGCGAGAGAGTAGAGTTCGAAGGAAAAGCGGTTACCGTATTGAAAGCAATGTTAACCGTTTAGCCCTACAACTGAAGTTGATAAGCGGCTCGTCGGAGGTTCGGCTAATGCGGGAACAAGGTGTCCAAGTCGAACGGACACCTTGCCCAAGGCATGTTGGGTTGGTTAATCATCCCAGCGATACGTCCAAAACCGTTCCGTTTTGAGCCAGGCAAGCGCATCGCCGCGCTTGGAGGCCGCCTGCATCAGCCCTTCGGTTTGCGAACGGTGCGCGCGAATGGCGGCCAGCTTCGTGTCGATCACCGAGCTGACATCACGCACGACATCCGGCTGACCGAGGTCTTGTTCGCAGTTTTTCGCAAACGCAACGCAATGGACGGTTGGCCGTTTTTCTTTCGGCCAGCGCTTTAAGGCGCGAATGACAGCGGCCCCGCATGCATCATGGTCGGGGTGGACGCTGTAGCCGGGGTAAAACGTAATGACAAGCGATGGATTCGTTTCCGCCGCGATGGCGGCGATTCGGTCCGCCAGCTCTTCTTCATCCTCAAACTCGATCGTCTTATCACGATAGCCGAGCAGGCGCAAATCACGAATGCCAAGAATGCGGCACGCTTCCTCGAGCTCTTGTTTGCGGATCAACGGAAGCGTTTCGCGGTTGGCAAATGGGGGCACGCCCATGTTTCGTCCCATTTCACCAAGCGTCAAGCAAGCGTACGTCACCGGCGTGCCGTTTTGCGCATGCTCGGCAATCGTTCCCGACACGCCGAACGCTTCATCGTCCGGGTGGGGAAAAACAACGAGCACATGTCGTTCGTTCAACGGAACTCCCTCCTTACACAAACGGTTCGTCGCTTAGTTCGAGGGCGACGGCCAATTTCCCTTGATCATCATGGCCTGCCAACAGTAATTGTCCTTTTTCTGTCCATTCCCAATGGGTCAGCCCTTCGGCGTACACCCAGCCAAGATCAAGCTTCAGTCCGACGCGGTATGGCCCGGGGCCGGTGATCTTGCCGCGGGTAAAACGGATGCAGGCGTTGCGGATGTAGGCGCCGACGGAATAAAAGCCTTCGTTATGATGGGAGGCGTATGCTCCGTTCGTCGTTTCCAAATGAATATATACGTCGCGATTGGCAAAACGATTCAGCGCCTCTTGCACAGCAACGGTGTCGATCGGTTGCAAGCGGCTCCCTCCTTAGCGGTTTGTTTTTCTATTATTGTACATGACTGAGGCGTGTGAGCGGAAATATTTCGACTTCTGTTGTATAATGAATAAAGAGACACATCTTGGACTCATCCACACCTACAAAGCGTTGAATGCTGATTCAACGAAAGAAAGGTGATGATTGATGGGGTTTCAAGGCAATGGTGTCACGGTGTTGAATTTTGACGGCGTGTACCGGCCGCAAAAGCGGCTGTTTCAGTTTCCGCACGAATGGGTTGATCTCGCCGACGTGCCGGAGACGAATTTGTATTGCAGCGAAGCAGCGCTTGCTGAAATTGAGCGGCGGCTTGAGCGGCGGCGGAAGCGCGGGGCAGTGCTGATCGGCAACGGCAACTATCATTACGTCACGTATTTATTGTTGAAAGAAATCAACGAACTGTTTACCCTTGTGCTTTTTGACCGCCATACGGATGCTGAAGGAGTGGGGGATGTCATTTCGTGCGGTTCATGGGTCTCTTATGCACTTAAGCATCCGCGGCTGCAAAAAGTCGTTATTGTTGGCCCAACTGCTTCTTCACATCAACTCCGTTTATCTCCGAACATAACTGTTCTTCCATTTGATGATCATGATGAATGGCCGAAAGCGCTCATTGAGGCCATCCCGACCGGAAGCATCTATATCAGCATCGATAAAGACGCGCTTCGCCGCGAAGATGCGATCACGAACTGGGATCAAGGGGTGATTCCGCTATCTCGGCTGCTCGCCTGCCTGAGGTTGCTCTTATTCCATAAAAAAGTGCTCGGCGTGGATGTATGCGGTGAGTATCCGCCATCCGCTGTCGATATGTTTGACCCTCTTTGCCGTGAAGCGCGACGAAAAAATGAGCAGGCGAACATGGCCATTTTGGAGACATGTTTCTACTATGCGGCGCCGCATTTGCGGCCGGCGTAATCGAGCGGCGAGAAGCGCGGGAAAGGCAGCACCGCGTTTGGTTTGGCGGCCAGAAAAGCAGGGAAGGCACCGTTCTGTTGGATTTCGGCGAGCGGGCCGGCGTTGTTTTGATTCCATGGCTGAAAAAGAAGGAAAGGCCGCTGCTTGAGGGAGTGAGCCTAGTTGTCAAAAGCCGCTCCCGTACATAATGCGAAATTGTTTTTCATCGGGGCGGACATCGCGCGGCTCGACGTGCATGCGGGTGACTTTGGCAAACATCGTCCCGGCTTCAATGGCGTCCAAAAAGAGTTGAAGAGCGCTTTCATTCCCCTGAGCTTCCATTTCCACTGTACCGTCATCATTGTTTTTCACCCAACCGGTCAGCTGTCGTTTTAGCGCTTCGTGTTGGACGAAGTAGCGAAACCCGACGCCTTGTACGCGCCCTTCCACGATGACATGAACTCTTTTCACGGAGATGAATCCTCCTTCATCACGGTTGTCCTGCTTCTATCATATAATAGATGAGGTCGAAAGTACATGAAAAAGGAGCTTGATGGTTCAAGCTCCTTTTTTTACGGATGACAGCGATAATACTTGTTGTTGAATGAGCAGCACAAGCCGAGGATGATAGCCTAAGTAAGAGCATAAATGCCATTGCTTGTCGGAAACGGAAAACCCTTGCAGCTTTCGTTCGATTGTTTTCATTAAAACGCCGGTAAACAATAAGTACGGGACGACAAACACACGCCGATACGCCGATCCATGAGCCCGCCTGAGTCCTTCATCAAGCGCCGGGCGGATGGCGGCGAGAAAACAAACGTCCACGTGCGGCACGTTTGTTTTTTCCTTTAAAAGTGAGGCGATGGCGGACATGTCGCGTTTCGTGTCGGGATCGCTGCTCCCACGGCCGACAAGAAGGATCATCGATTCACCGTCAAGCGGCGCGGACTGTTCACTGATCCGGTCTATAATGATGTCGATCATTGTTTCATGGACGCCGAATGGAGCGCCCAAGATGATTTCGACGGAAGGATAGCGCTGTTTGGCGATATCCAAAGCCGCTGGAATGTCGTGCTTGGCATGTCCAGCGGATAAAAGCAACAAAGGAATCACGATGATGCGCGTCGCCCCTTGGGCGACACAACGGTCAACACCGGTGACAATGTCCGGTTCCGCGAGTTCGACAAAGCATAGCTCTTGAATCGGGATATGGATGGCTTCCCGGCAACGTTCGACGAAACGGGCTGCCTCCTGGCGTGCCTCGGCGACACGGCTGCCGTGGCTGACGTACAAAACAGCTTCCATGGCCATCGCCTCACGATGTTGCGCCAGCGGCTGCCGATGACGCAAGCAACCGTTCGAACCATTGAATGTTGGCCCGCAGCCGCACGACCTCTCCGATAATGATCATGCTTGGATTTTCGATGTTTTCCTTGGCGGCAACCGCCGCAATCGTCGCGAGCGTGCCGGTGACCGTGCGTTGGGCGGTTGTCGTTCCCCACTCAATGACCGCCGCCGGCGTCTCCGGTGCTTTGCCGTATTTCATCAACTGACCGCAAATGGATGGCAAATGATGAACCCCCATGTAAACGGCGATCGTGTCGATGCCTTTGGCGAGGCTTTCCCATTTGATTTCGTCACAACTTCCGTTGCGTCGATGCCCGGTGACAAAGGCGACGCTTGAGCTGAACTCGCGATGGGTGACCGGGATGCCGGCATACGCCGCTGCGGCGATGGCGGAGGTGATGCCGGGAACGATCTCAAATTCGATCCCATGTTTGGCCAGCACCTCGGCCTCTTCGCCGCCGCGCCCGAACACGAACGGATCGCCGCCCTTTAAGCGGACGACCGTTTTTCCTTTTTTGGCATGCCGGACGAGCGCATGGTTGATCGTTTCCTGCTGCATGGCATGGAAGCCGGGCAGCTTGCCGCAAAAGATGAGTTCGGCGTCCGGATTGGCATATGAAAGCAACTCTTCATTGATGAGGCGGTCGTACAAAATGACATCCGCCTGCTGGATGCATTTTAATCCTTTGACGGTAATGAGTTCCGGATCGCCGGGGCCGGCGCCGACAAGGTAGACTTTGCCCATCGTTGTTTCAGCCCTTTCTTGCGTGATTCAATCAGCCGCCCAAAAGGAACGCCATGGATGTTCGGCTGCTTTTATTGTAAATGGCCTGCCTTTAGCATGGAAACGACCTTGTAAAATGACCTTCCATCTTTTTTCGGAAGGAGGCGAGAGATCATTTTGTTTTCGCAGCTGGGATCAGCCCACGCTCACGCAGATAGTCGAGCACTTGTTCAGCGCATTCTTCGACCGAATAACGGTGTGTTTCAATCGTCAGCTCCGGTGCCTCCGGCGCTTCGTACGGCGAGTCGATGCCCGTAAATTCACGGATTTCCCCGCGGCGGGCTTTTTGATACAGTCCCTTTGGATCACGTTTTTCGCATTCTTCAAGCGGACAGTTGACGTAGATCTCGATAAACTCATCTTCTTCAACCATGCGCCGGACGAGTGCACGGTCTTCGGCAAATGGCGAGATGAACGCCGTCAGCACAAACTGGCCGCTGTCGACAAACAGCTTCGCCACTTCGCCGATGCGGCGGATGTTTTCCGCCCGGTCCTCAGCGGAAAAGCCGAGGTCTTTATTAAGCCCGTGGCGGATGTTGTCGCCGTCTAAGACGTAATTCTGAATGCCGAGCTCAAACAGTCGTCTGGAGACGGCGTTGGCCACCGTTGATTTGCCGGAGCCAGACAGCCCGGTGAACCAAAGAATGGCGCTATGATAGCCGTTGCGCTTGCGTCGGTCTTCTTTTGTCACCGATGTATGATGCCAAACGATATTGGTGCTCATCGCGATCCTCCTTTAGCGCGCTGACGGGGCAACCGCCTCGCGTTCTTGCAGCCCCTTGATCAAGACGGCCGCCACTTCCGGACGGCTGAACGTGCTCGGCGGCACTTGGCCGTTGCGCAACATTTCACGAACTTTCGTGCCGGAAAGGACCACATGATATTTCGCGTCATGCGGACACGTTTTTGTCGATGCCATCCCTTCGCATTTCGTACAATAAAAGCTATGTTCGAAAAAGAGCGGCGTAATCCCAAGTTCTTCAGCCGTAAAGTTTAAGAAGATTTTTTGCGCATCATATGTGCCGTAGTAATTGCCGACGCCGGCATGGTCGCGGCCGACGATAAAGTGCGTGCAGCCAAAGTTTTTGCGCACCATGGCATGGAAAATCGCTTCGCGCGGCCCGGCGTAGCGCATGGCTGCTTGGAAGACGCCAAGGAACACACGGTCTTTCGGGTAATAGTTTTCCAGCAGCACTTGATAGCTTTCCATCCGGATGTCAGCCGGAATGTCGTCCGCTTTCGTTTCGCCGACAAGCGGGTTTAAAAACAGGCCGTCCACGATTTCGAGCGCGCATTTTTGAATGTATTCATGGGCGCGGTGAACCGGATTGCGCGTTTGGAAGCCGACAACCGTATTCCAGCCGAGTTCGGCAAATTTTTTTCTCGTTTCGGCCGGGTCGAAATAAAATGGAGCGAATGGGCCTTTATCGGTCCGTTTGACAAGCGTAATTTCCCCGCCGACATATACGTCCGGCTTTTCAAACAGCTTGCGCACGCCTGGATGGGCAAGCTCATCCGTTTTGTAGACAAGTTTCGCCTCTTTCGTTTTGTCCGGGCGATAAATGTCCTTAATGTCAATGATGCCGTAGACGTCGCCGCCATAAACAAGTTTCGCTTTGTCGTCGACGGAAAGCTCTTTCGCTTTCTCTTCCGTCACCGCCAGCGTGATCGGAATGCTCCAGACGGTGCCGTTAGAAAGACGCATTGTTTCAACAACCGCGTCGTAATCCGTTTTCGTTAAAAAACCGGTGAGGGGGCTGTAGGCGCCCGTTCCGATCAGCTCCAAGTCGCTCAGTTCGGCTTTGGAGAGCTCGATCGTTTTGGTCGCCTCATCAAGCGGATAGTCCGGATTCCAACGATTGATCAATGTACCGCCATGCGGGATGCTTAAGCTCATGTTCATAACCTCCTAGATTGATAGATGCTGTTCAATGCCGCCGCCATGTTCATGAGGCAAGCGCTCTTTTTCAGTCACAGGCTAATGACGCCAAACGTCGTCAAGCAGACGCTCAGGATCGTGACGACCGGTAGATGTCGCTGTCAAAGCAGCAACTTGACGAATTCGGAATGGCGTCTGATTCATCAGCGGCGTCCATCAAGGCCGCCGCGCCGCTCGCCTCAATAGTTCATGGCAAAGAAAAGGATATGAAAGGAGCATGTCGTTTTTCTCTTTAAGCGAGATGGAGTCCGCATTCTGTCTTCCCTTGTCCTGCCCAGCGCCCGGAGCGCAAATCATTTGGGTCTGTAGCCGGCGCCGTGCACGGGGCACAGCCGATGCTCGGGTAGCCGTGGTCATGAAGTACATTGTAAGGAAGGTTGTATTGATACACGTAATTCCATACATCCTTCCACGTCCAGTGAATGAGTGGACAGACTTTGATCGAACGGAATTTGTCGTCTTTGTTGATGTACTCAACATGCCGACGCGTCGGCGATTGTTCGCGGCGCAAGCCGGAAATCCAAGCCGTCACCCCGGTCAGCACCTCGCGCAGCGGAATAACTTTCCGCAACTCACAGCATTTGTTCGGGTCCCGTTTCCAAAGCTCGTCGCCAAATCGCGTCTTTTGTTCTTCCAATGTTAGGTGCGGCTGTTTCATCACGATGCGAAGCGCCGGATATTTCTCTTTCACTTTTGCGATCGTATCATACGTCTCTTGGAAATGCAGACCGGTGTCCAAAAAGACGATTTCCGCATCCGGCTTGACTTGGGAAATGAGGTCAATGAGCACGATCCCCTCGATGCCGAAGCTGCACGCGTATACGACTCCGTCGCCGTATTCGCGGTACGCCCAGTTGAGGACGTCCAACGCCCCTTTTGTTTCATTATCGGGCGAAAAAGACGGTTTTTCCGCCGTTTCCCATTGATCGTACGTGAGCATCGGTTCCCCCTCCTTATAAATCAAAGAAAATCAACGTCATTAGTTGGATATCTATGCAATAAGCGGCAACCCGGCGACAAAACGCTCCTTCTATTTCGGAAAGGGCGGGAGAAGAGGCGCTTGTCATCTTCCAAAATGCATCTCCATTGCTGGAATTGGCACCTTGCCAATGGGCGAGGTGCCGGAGTTCATTGGTCCAGTTCTTCCCTGGCTCTTGATCAGCGTAATATCACTTGTAATTGATTAAAATTTTAACACAATTAGCGTCAATGTCAATCCAAGTTATTCGATAGGAATTATTTTTATATTAGGATGGGGAGATGATGGATCTGTCTGTCTAGAAGGCCGATGATTTGGGAGAAATCGCTGTTTTCCTCAGCCTTCTCCAGCGAGCAGACAGGAACGTTATGTCTTGCGCAAACTTCCAAGCTCTTCGACAATTGCCTGCATTTCGCTTGGACTGAACGTCTCGCGTTTCATCACCATCTCGTAAATGTCTCTCAATTCATCGTACCATTCCTCGGAAAAATGGGACGGCTTGATGGCATCCAAGTTCAGCACTTTCAACTTTTGCTTCAACTGTTCGATCATGTAGGCGACGTTTTCCGCCGACCGTTTTGATAAATCCATTCGTTTACTCCTTTCATGGCAAGTTACTATGTATTGTACCATAGGTGCAGAAAGAATGGGGAGAGATTGCATGGCTTGCTTTTCTGATGAAAAACGAATGATGTGGTAAAATGTAGGTGCACATGCATCGTGCCAGTCTAAAAGGTTGGGGAAACACCGCGTTTTCTTCAAAATGGTTGTCGTGACGTGAACGCGCGAAAGAGTTGTTGATCCATTCGCACAAGCTCCCCCGCTGGAGTTGTTTTGTCGTTACATCACCGTCCCAAAAAAGGGCTAGACGAAAAGAAAAAAAGGAAAACTAACGGTGGAAAGCACCGTGGACATAGAGAGAGGGGTGGCTGTTTGGATGATTAAAGTGCTGTTTGTTTGTCTTGGAAATATTTGTCGCTCGCCAATGGCGGAAGCAGTCTTCCGTCATTTGGTGAAAGAGCGGGGGCTTGACGGTCTGATTGCCGTTGATTCGGCGGGAACAGGCAGCTGGCATGTCGGTGAGCCCCCGCATGCCGGGACAAGAAGGATTTTGATGGAAAATAAGATCGACTACTCCGGCATCCGCGCCCGGCAAGTGAGCCACCGTGACTTGGAAGAGTTTGATTACATCATCGCCATGGACGAAGCCAACTTGAACGATTTGCGCCGATTGGCTGGCTCCCGTTCGAAGGCGGTGCTTGCCCGGTTGCTTGACTTTGTTCCCGATCGGGAAAAAGATGATGTGCCTGATCCGTATTATACCGGGAATTTTGCCGAAGTGTACCGCCTCGTCCGCTCAGGGTGCGAGCATCTGCTTGAGAGAATCATCCGCGATCATCGACTTGGTGCGGAGGAAACAAAATGACTTTGAGAGCGGCACACCCGTCTAGGGAAAAACGGGGAGGGAGGGCGGCCGATGGTCGTGAATTTGGCGTTCATCCGTGAGTTGGCCCGCCGTTTTACGGAAGATGAAATCCCGCGCTTGTCGGCGGAATTGGCGTATTACTTTCTTTTGTCGCTCTTTCCGTTTTTGCTGTTTTTAATGACACTGTTGGCGTATTTGCCGATTCCGCACGAAGATGTGCTTGCACTCGTGCGGCAATACGCCCCGAAAGAGGCGCTTCACCTCATCGAGACGAACGTTTATCGTCTCATGAATGAACAAAATGGGGGATTGTTGTCGTTCAGCATCATTGCTGCTATTTGGTCAGCTTCGAATGGCATGAGCGCCATTATGCGGGCGTTCAACCGTGCCTATGATGTGGAGGAAGACCGCCCATTTTGGGTGGCTCGCAGCTTGTCGGTCGTGCTGACGCTTGGCATGATCGTTGTCATTATCGTCGCCCTCGTGCTTCCGGTTTTCGGGCGGATCATCGGGCTGTTTTTGTTCTCTGCTCTCGGGTTGTCGCAACAGTTTTTGGATGTTTGGAACGCGTTTCGTTGGGCAACGAGTTCGCTGTTATTGTTTGCCGTTTTTACTGCCCTTTATTATTTCGCGCCAAACAAACCGCTTCGCTGCGTCAACGTCGTGCGCGGCGCGCTGTTTGCCACTGCCGGATGGATTGCGACGTCGCTGGTGTTCGCGTATTATGTCAACAACTTTGCCGATTACACGGCAATGTATGGCAGCCTTGGCGGGATGATCGTGTTGATGGTTTGGTTTTATTTGTCCGGCATGATTCTTGTCTTAGGTGGGGAACTCAATGCCATGTTTGACTGTGAGCGCGAAGGGAAAAGACGGCAGCGTTAGCGTGCATAAATGGTGCTGAAGCAGGATATCGTAACAATGCGGGGGATCTTGGCATAGGGGGGATCAAGATGACGAAACATACGAAAAAAGACGGGGGCACGAAGCAAAAAGGAAAAAACAGGCCAAAACATAAGACGAGTGGCAGCGCCAACGGCCAAAACGGCTACCATTGAAAGAAAAGCTGTCTCAGTTTAACATACCGTGTTCTGACAGTTGTTTTATGCGTATATACAGGAATCAAAAAAAGAGGGCTGATCCCAAAACACATTCGCGTTTTGGGTCAGCCTTCTTCTTTCATGCAAACGCAGGCACATCGAGCCGCCGCTTTATTCAACGATTTCTTCATGATGGTGGTAATAGCGCTCATAAATGTATTCAATTTCTGCATCGGTCATATAGGCGAGTTCCTCACGCGACAATCCCCGCACCTTCTCGATAAACTCAATCATATTTTTCCGTTCCGTTCTGCTCATGATCGCCACTCCTTTACTCTGTTTTAAAACACAAACTTAATATCTTGTTTTTATTATATAACAGAGGGAACAAAACAGTCAACAATTTTTAAAAAAATAAAAAAATAAAAACGATCAAGCTGCTGTTTCCTGTTCCCTTCGGCTGACGAGGCAAATGGCCGGAACGAGGAGGACAGCGCTGACTGCAAGGAAAAAGGCGCGAGCAGATAGGTCCACCACGCTGCCGGCAAGCGGCGGGCCTGTCACGCTGCCGAGACTGTATAGCATCCCACACAACAAATTGCCGGAGGGAAGCAGCGCTTTTGGCAGCAGGTCGGTCATATAGGCGATGCCGAGCGAAAAGAGCGAGCCGGTAAACATGCCTGCGGTGAACAAACAGGCAGCCAACCCAACTGCGGACGCCCTGACGGCGAGGGCAGCCAAAAAACAACCGGCGCCGGTCAACAGAGCAGCGATGATGACTCTGCGCCGTCCGAATCGGTCGCTGAGCGCTCCGAGCAGAAGCTGAAAGACGATGCCGCCGAATGAGAAACAAGGCAAAATAAAGGCAATTTGTTCTGCGTTCATCCCCTCGCGCAAGGCGTACAGCGGGAAGATGGAATGAACGGCTGCTTCCAAAAAACCGTAGGCAAACGGCAGCAAAAGCGCTGGCCACGCCTGTTTCCAAGCGCTAATAAACCGACCGGCCGCCGACGTAGAACGTTCAAACGGCTTTGGTTTTTCGTTCGGCAGCCAAAAGACGCCGATCCAACCGGCGAAGCTAAGGAGAGCGGCTAAATAAAACGGAAGCGCCTTCTCGACCGAAGCGAGTGAAGCCAACAGTGGGCCCATAGTGAAGCCGAGGCCAAACGCCCATCCATACAGCGACAATCGCCGCCCGCGCTCAGCCGGCGGAGTAGCGTCCGTAATCCACGTTTGGGTCGCAAAATGAAGCATATGATCGCCGATGCCGACGGCAAAGCGAAGAGCAAGCCAAAAGAAAAGTGAAGGAAAAAGTGGAAAAAGAATAAGCGAACATATTACAATGAAACCACCAAGAAGAATGAGGGCCCGATAGCCATAGCGTCTCAGCGGCCGCTCCAAAAATGGCGAAATGGTCAAGACACCGATATACAGGGCGGCGGCGTGAGCTCCGTTAACGGACGAAGAGATGCCGTTTTCATCAAGAAGCATCGCCAACAGCGGCAGCAACATCCCTTGCGACAGGCCAGAGACGGCGACAATTCCGGTTAAGAGGGCAAAACGCATCGTGCATCCCCATTTCGATTGAAATCGCCGGCCGATCAAACAAGCGAGGCCGGATGTTTCCCAGGGCGAATGAATGCCCTTATCCATCGTACATAGAAACGGCGGTTAATGCAACGAAAACAATCAAGAGGAAAGGTGGAAGAGAAATGAACAAGGTGTTTGCTTGGATGACATGGATCGGCGTGCCGGTGTCCGTCATCGGCGGACTTCTTCATTGGCCGACTGTCTTGATGTTTGTGCTGTACTGTCTGACGATCATTGCGCTCGCCAGCTATATGGGGCGGGCGACGGAAAGCTTGGCGATCGTCGCCGGACCGCGCATCGGCGGGCTGCTGAATGCAACATTCGGCAATGCAGTGGAGCTAATTATTTCCATTTTTGCCTTGCAAGCTGGACTCGTTGATGTTGTGCTTGCTTCCTTAACCGGTTCGGTGCTCGGGAACTTGCTGTTAGTGGGCGGATTATCGTTTTTTGTCGGCGGGTTAAAGTATAAGCGGCAAGAGTTTAGCGTTTATGATGCTCGCCATAATGCCGGGCTGCTGACTTTTGCCATCTTCATCGCTTTTGTCATTCCGGAAGTGTTTACCATGCATATGAATCACAGCGAACAAGTGGCGTTGAGCGTTGGCATTTCGATCATCATGATCCTGCTTTACGCCGCCGCCCTTTATTTCCGGCTTGTCACCCATCGCGGCGTATATCAGCATAAATCAGAAGAAGTGGAAGAACATGAAGAACCGGAATGGGGCAAAGGGAAAGCGACTGTCATTTTGGCGCTGGCGACGGTTGTGGTCGCTTATTTGTCAGAGCGGCTCGTTCACACGTTTGAAACGGTCGCCGAATCATTCGGCTGGAGCGAGTTGTTTATTGGGATCATCATCGTGGCCATCGTCGGCAATGCGGCGGAGCACGCGTCCGCGGTTATTATGGCATACAAAAACAAAATGAACGTCGCCGTCGAGATCGCCGTCGGCTCGACATTGCAAATCGCCATGTTCGTCGCGCCGGTGCTTGTGCTTGTTTCGCTTTTGTTTCCGGAAAAAATGCCGCTTGTCTTTTCACTTCCTGAGCTGGTCGCGATGGCCGCTTCCGTGCTTTTGATGATCGTGCTGTCAAATGATGGTGATACGAACTGGTTTGAAGGGGCGACATTGCTCGCTGCCTATACGATTATGGGGATCGGCTTTTACTTGCTGTAAGCTGCTTTCTGTTTGCCGGAACAAAGCGTCCGATGCCAAGGCGGGAAGAAAATTTCGCTGTTGCGGATAAAGCGCGCATTTTGAAAGAAAATAACAGTGAATCATGGGACAGAAAGGAGCGAAGATGATGAAAAAGTGGGCCGTTTCCTTATTGACGAGCACGCTTCTCCTTTATGCAGCAGCGTTCCCAGGGCTAGCGGCTTCCGGCAAACCGGCGCCCGGTTCGGTCATCGATATATCAAAGGAAAACACATACCCGAATCCGACGCAGGATATGCCGCATCTGGAGCCGAGTTCGTTTGCGAAACAACTGTTAAAATCGGCAAATGTCCAAATTGAAAATCCCGAATTGATCCATCTCTTTAATGAATCTTCGGCGACGGATACGCCATGGGCCATCGGCTATCGAGCGACGATTTATTTAGGCCAATGGCCGCTCAATTACCAATCGCTCGAGACGTCGACGAACTGGGAATATCAAAAGGTCAACACGAATTTCCTCGATAACCGCGGCGGTGATACGGCGCAAAAGCTGTACTATAAGCAAGAAATGCAAAAATATGTCCGCGGCGGGTTGACGGCGAAAGTGCCGAATGAAGAGGCGGTCAAGCGGATGATATTGAACAAAGCGATGGAAAAAACAAACTTGCCGCTCTCTTTTAGCACCGTTGTCGGCCTTGGCACGAAAAAAGACCAGCCGTATCATGTGCCGGCGAAGAAAATGGGCTATCTATACGCGTACGCTCCAGCGGTGAATGAGAAAGGGAAAGTGACGTACGGGGAAGTGTACGTTGTCCTCAAAGGAAACAAAAAGAAAATCGTTGTCAAAAATGTGACGACAAGAGGAGTCGGGGCGTGGATCCCGGTGCAGGACCGGCTGTATATGTCTTACGTTGTCAGCGAGCAGCCGAGGTAAAAGGTGCCCAAAAGACGGGCACCTTTTCCATTTGCTAGTCATACCGCTTATCGGGCAATGCGCGCGGATCGTTTCGTAAAATCGATGTCGCGATAATACGTCTGCTTCACAAGAACGTTCGGCCCGAGGCAGCGCGCCGCCGGACAATGGCAAAGCAGCTCATTGGCCAGTTTCGAGCGGCGCCATTGGTCATACACGTCAGGCAGCGAATCGTGGATGATGTTGCCAAGCGGCGGTTCATCGCCGAAATCGGTGACGATGACATCGCCGGTGAAAATGTTGACATTGAGCCGCGAGCGGCCGTCCGGATCGTTGCGCACGGTGACGTTTTTGCTTTCATACAGCCGCTTCAATAGGGCCACATCTTCTTCGTTGTCGCTGCATGGGTAAAACGGCAGCGTCCCGAACAACATCCAGACGTCCTCGTTGCGAATGTCAAGCAAATGGTGGATCGCTTCGCGCAACTCGTCCAAGCTCAATGTCTCGAGTGCACTGGCAAAATCGCTCGGATACATCGGATGGATTTCATGACGCCGGCAGCCCATTTCCTCGACCACTTGGCGGTGGATCGTTTCCAAATGGCGAACCGTCCGCTTGTTGAGCATCGTTTCCGCCGACACCATGACCCCTGCTTTCGCCAACGCTTTCGCATTGTCGAGCATGCGCTGAAAATACTTTTCACGCTGGGCGCGCGTCGGCTTCCGCTCCATCATGGCGAATCCGCCGTCGATAAAGTCATCGATCGTTCCCCAGTTATGGGAGATGTGCAGCACATCCAAATACGGAATGACTCGTTCATAGCGCGCCAAGTCAAGGGTCAAATTTGAATTCAGCTGCGTCCGCACCCCGCGCTCGTGCGCGTAGCGGAGAAGGGGAACGACGTATTGTTCGACGGATTTTAATGACAGCATCGGCTCGCCGCCGGTGATGCTTAATGATCGCAAATGCGGGATTTCTTCCAAGCGGCGGAGCAACAAATCAAGCGGCAGCGCCTCGGGGTCTTTTGCCGACAGCGTATAGCCAACGGCGCAATGCTCACAGCGCATATTGCAAAGCGTCGTTGTCGTGAACTCGATGTTGGTCAGTTCAAGTTGTCCGTATTCTTCAATATCGACATACGCCTCCCACGGGTCATACATCGGTGTAATCGCTGGCATGGTCGATGCACGCATGTCTTTCTCCTCTTTCCATTCAAAGTCTCAACGTTCATTATCGGCAACAGTCACTCAGCTTGTCAATTGTTTTACCGATCCTCTATCCCATTCCTATGAGGCGGGCGGGGGACTGATGAGACGGAAAAGAAAGATTTTTTCCATAACCGAGAAAAAGCAGTATAATAGAAGGAGATGAGACAACTGCCGATAGGGCGATCCAAAGGGAAAGGGCGTGGAACCGACATGGAAAAATTCCAGCAAAGCATGTATGACTTGATCGTTGAGACGTCAACGAAGCTGCCGAAGGACGTTCGCCGAGCGATCGCTCGGGCGAAAGTGCGCGAAAACGCCGGCACTCGGGCGGCGATGGCGCTCGATACGATCGTCGAGAACATTCAAATGGCGGACGAAAACGTGTCGCCGATCTGTCAGGACACCGGCTTGCCGACATTTAAAATCAAAGTGCCGGTCGGCGTCAACCAAATTGAAATGAAAAAAGCGATTCGGGCGGCCATCGCTGAAGCGACGAAAAACGGCAAGCTGCGTCCGAATTCGGTCGACTCGCTCACCGGCAAAAACAGTGGCGACAACTTAGGAGAAGGCGTGCCGGTCATCAAATTTGAACAATGGGAAAACGATTACATTGACGTCCGTTTGATTTTAAAAGGCGGCGGCTGTGAAAACAAAAACATTCAATACAGCCTGCCGTGTGAACTCGAAGGGCTCGGCCGCGCCGGCCGCGACCTTGACGGCATTCGCAAATGCATTTTGCATGCGGTGTACCAAGCGCAAGGGCAAGGGTGCAGCGCCGGCTTCATCGGCGTCGGCATCGGCGGCGACCGCTCATCGGGCTATGAGCTCGCCAAAGAGCAGCTGTTCCGCCCGGTGGATGACGTCAATCCGATCGAAGAACTCCGCCAGTTGGAAGAATACATTATGGAAAACGCCAACAAGCTCGGCATCGGCACGATGGGCTTTGGGGGCGAATCGACGCTGCTGGGCTGTAAAATCGGTGTCATGCATCGCATCCCGGCAAGCTTCTTCGTTTCCGTCGCTTACAATTGCTGGGCGTTCCGCCGCATGGGCGTGAAAATCGACCCGGCAACGGGCGAGATCATCGAATGGCTGTACCAAGACGGCGAAGACGTTGATTTCGCGAAAGAATTGGAAAAAGCGGAAGCCGCCGCGGCGCTTGAACAAGGCGACACACGCGTCATCGACCTCGTTCCGCCGCTGTCGGAAGAACAAGTGCGCCAGCTTCGCGTCGGCGATGTCGTCCGCATCAGCGGCATGATTTACACCGGGCGCGACGCTATTCATAAATATTTGATGGACCATGACGCCCCGGTCGATTTGAACGGGCAGATCATTTACCATTGCGGCCCGGTGATGCTGAAAGATGAAGAAGGCCGCTGGCACGTCAAAGCCGCTGGTCCGACGACGAGCATCCGCGAGGAGCCGTACCAAGGCGACATCATGAAAAAATTCGGCGTCCGCGCCGTCATCGGCAAAGGCGGCATGGGCGCGAAAACGCTGCAAGCCTTAAAAGAACACGGCGGCGTATACTTGAACGCCATCGGCGGCGCCGCGCAATATTACGCCGATTGCATCAAATCCGTAGAAGGCGTCGATTTGCTGGAATTCGGCATCCCGGAAGCGATGTGGCATTTGCGCGTCGAAAACTTCACCGCCGTCGTCACGATGGATTCGCACGGCAACAGCCTGCATGAAGATGTGGAAAAATCGTCGCTTGAAAAACTCGCTCAATTTAAAGAACCGGTGTTCAAATAAAAAGAAACGATTTCAAACGAACGGCTGGCCGCTCAGCTCACCTGGCCCCAAACGCGTGTGCCGCAGGCGCGTTTGGGGCTTTTTTGCAAAAAATGGCGCGCGTAAAGCGCGGAGGCGGGAAAACAATAAGAAAAAGGAAACGACCGTGGCCAAGGAGGCATTGTGCGCATGAAATGGCTTTTTTCTCTTTTGTTGCTGTTCACGTTGATCCCCGCCCCCGCGTTCGCGGCAAGCCATGCGCCGATCCATTGGGGATTCAAGCGGAGCGAAAACCATCAGCCCCCATCGGCGGGGAAAGAGCTTGACGAACTGCTCGCCAAATACGATGCCTTGTATTTAGGCGATACGAGCGAAAAAACGATTTATTTGACGTTTGACAACGGCTATGAAAACGGCTATACGGCGCAAATTTTAGACGTGTTAAAAGAAAAGAACGTGCCGGCTGCCTTTTTTGTCACCGGCCATTACTTGCAAACCGCCCCTGAGTTGGTGAAACGAATGGCCGCCGAGGGGCACATCATCGGCAATCATTCATGGCACCACCCCGATTTGACAACGGCAAGCGAAGAGCGGTTCCGTGAAGAGCTGGAAAAAGTAAAAGAAAAGACCGAGGAATTGACCGGGCAAAAAGGGATGGCGTACCTTCGCCCGCCGCGCGGCATTTTCAGTGAACGGACGTTGGCGCTCGCCCGCGAGCTTGGCTATTACCACGTCTTTTGGTCGCTGGCGTTCGTCGACTGGCAGACCGACCGCCAGCGCGGCTGGCAATACGCGTACGATCAAATAATGAAGCAAATCCATCCCGGGGCGATTTTGCTTTTGCACTCGGTTTCGAAAGACAACGCCGACGCGCTGCCGAAGGTGATCGACGACTTGCGCAAACAAGGGTATACGTTTGCCAGCTTAGATGAGTTGATGGCGAAAAAGATGGGCCTCCATCCGTGGTTGTTTCGTCCGTAAGGCCTTCAGCGCGGCCTGTCTGCTCATGGAAGTGAGCGCTTTTCGGTGCAGAGGTCAGCGCCGACGGCTTCTGTTGTCCCCGTGTCCGTCGTCGTTGTCGCGTTGCGGATGGTCAAAACAACAGGGTGCGCCGCTAGGCCATTCCCCGCCTCGCCACCAGAAACGGATCGGCTGCTTGTCCGATTCGTTGGTTTGGCGGGGCGTTTTTCGTTATAATAAGGGCACGAACGAACGAGAAAGGTGAGAACGATGTGGAAGCAAACGATTACCGTGCCCGCGCCGTACGATTTTGCCCATGCGTTGGAGCGATTGGCGCTCGATCCGCTGCTGGCGGTTGATCTAGAGCGGCAGCGCGTCACCGTGCCGCTTCATCTCGATGACGTAAAGGTGCCCGTCGCGGTGGAAAGCATCGGCACAAAAGACGCCCCGCGCTTGATCGTGTCGGGTCCGCATCCCGAGCGGCAACAGGAGATCATTGAACGGATTTCCGATCTGTTTCAATGGCGGACGCCGCTCGCTTCGGTGCACCGTCATTTTCAGGCGACCGAACTGGCGCCGCTGTTTGCCCGTTATGAGGGGCTGCCGTTGGTGCTTGATTTTGATTTGTATTTTTGCCTCGTCAAATGTTTGATCCACCAACAGCTTCATCTCAAAGTCGGCTATCGGCTCACAGAGCGGTTTGTGAAAACGTTCGGCGAGGAGCGGGACGGCGTTTGGTTTTACCCGCGCCCAGAAGAGATCGCCGCCCGCTCGTACGAGGACTTGCGCGCCTTGCAGCTGAGCGGACGGAAAGCGGAATATATCGTCGATATGTCGCGCCTCATTGCCGAGGGGAAGCTGCGGCTTGATGAACTCAGGCAGATGGAGGACGGAGAAGTGATGGAACGGCTGACCGCCATCCGCGGCATCGGGCCATGGACCGTGCAAAATTTCCTCCTGTTCGGGCTCGGCCGCCCGAACGTCTTCCCACCGGCGGATATTGGCTTGCAGCGGGCGGTGGAACAACTTTTTCAGCTGCCGAAGCGGCCGACCGCGAGCGAGCTGGCGGCGCTCGGCGAACGGTGGAAGCCGTATGCGAGCTACGCGGCGCTTTATTTATGGAGAAGCATTGAATGAGAGGGACCGATATGGCAAAGCGACAAACGAAGGTGAAGATTCGAAAGGGAGACCAATTTCCGCTGACGATTCAACGGATCGGCATTAACGGCGAAGGGGTCGGCTATTTTCAAAAACAAGTCGTCTTCGTCCCCGGCGCCTTGCCGGGTGAGGAAGTGATCGTCGAGGCGACCGACATCCACCCTACCTATGCCGAGGCGAAAATCAAGCGCATCCGCAAGCGCTCGCCAAACCGCATCAAGCCGCCATGCCCGCTCTATGACCAGTGCGGCGGCTGCCAGCTGCAGCACTTGGCGTACGAAGCACAGCTGGAGGCGAAGCGCGACATTGTCATCCAGGCGCTGCGCCGCCACGCCCGCCGCCTCGATGTTGACAAACTTGACATCCGTCCGACGATCGGCATGGATGACCCGTGGCATTACCGAAACAAAAGCCAGTTCCAAGTCGGGATGAAAGAAGGGAAGGTGCTCGCCGGGCTGTACGGCCTCAACTCCCATCGGCTCATCGACTTGTCGGAATGCCGCGTCCAACACCCGCAAACGACGCGCGTGACGAACATCATCAAAACGATTTTGCAAGACTTGCGCATCCCGATTTACAACGAGCGGACAAGAACCGGCGTCGTGCGGACGATCGTCGCCCGCGTCGGCTTTCATACCGGCGACATCCAAGTCGTTCTCGTCACGGCGACGAAAGACATTCCGCGCCAAGAGCTGCTCATTGACGAAATTCGCCGCCGTCTCCCCGAAGTCAAATCGATCGTGCAAAACATCAACGGTGAAAAAACATCGCTTATTTTCGGCGATGAGACGGAAGTGCTCGCCGGCGACGAATACATTCAAGAAACGCTCGGCGATTTGTCATTTGAGCTCTCCGCGCGCGCGTTTTTCCAGCTCAATCCGATCCAAACGGTGAAATTGTACGATGAAGTAAAAAAAGCGGCCGCTCTCACCGGAACAGAGAGGATCGTGGACGCCTATTGCGGCGTCGGCACGATCGGGCTGTGGCTCGCCCGCGACGCCAACGAAGTGCGCGGCATGGATACGATTCCAGAAGCGATCGCAGACGCAAAGAAAAACGCCAAAAAACACGGGTTCACGAACACCCATTATGTCGTCGGCAAAGCGGAATATTGGCTGCCGAAATGGGTGAACGAAGGCTGGAAGCCGGACGTCATCATCGTCGACCCGCCCCGCGTCGGCTGCGACCGGGCGCTGCTCGAAACGATCCTCCGCGTCCGCCCGCAAAAAGTCGTCTACGTCTCGTGCAACCCGTCCAGCCTCGCCCGCGACCTCGACACCCTAGCGGCTGCCTATCGCGTCGACTACATCCAGCCGGTCGACATGTTCCCGCATACGGCGCATGTGGAAGCGGTGGCGAAATTAACGTTGCAATTTTGACACTCCACACGTCTTCAGCCGTGTGGAGTGTCAATGGAAAACGAAATCGGGTTCTTCCACCCCTTTTTGGGAGAAAGAAGAGAGGGAGAAAGGGGAAGAAATGCTCATGTTCTTCCTTGTTTTTAAAACTCGAAACCAGTCAGAGTCAGCGAGAGGTAAAAAGGAAAATCGAAAACATTATATCCTGCCCACGGAAATGCTTACATGTTGGGTATGTAAATAACGAGCAGAACACAAATGAAAGGCAATGCTGAAAAATCAACTAACATAAGATGTACATGAGCAATTTTTGCTCTCCCTCCTTCATGAAAATGGCAACTCAAGGAGCGCACATTCTCATAGAAAACCAGAGCAAGGCCGAGTGCGCATTTTTCAATCATGGTCATAATGTAGAGGAGGGTCATGCCATCAAGTGAAACGTTTGCCTCAGCTATTGCATCAACAAGAAACTCCTTCTAACAGGGCTCGCCGTTAGAAGGGATTTTTTATTTGGAAAAATAAGACGCTGGCCGCTTCGGATTGAGCACAAGGCTAGCTGGGTCATGATATCTTGATCAAAAATACGCCTCCAGTCGTAGACAAAATATATCTACAGAACATGAAGGGAAGCAGGTTGTCTGCGGTACGATAGAAGACGAAAGGAGGCGAAAGGATGGCAAAAAAGATCGGGTTGTTCGTTGCCGGCGCGGCCGCCTTGCTGGTGCTCTTGTTTCATCTCGGGCCGCTTGTCGGGCTGGCGATCACGCTGGCGATCTTGTACTATGCGTTCAAGAAATGTTTGAAAGCCCCATCGACATTTGGGAAAGTGGTGTGGGCGCTCATTGGCTGTGCGGCGTTGGTGGCCAGCGCTTCGAATGTGCCGGCGCTCATCGCGCTTGTGGCGGCGTATGTGTTGTATGTCGTGTATAAACAATGGAACGGAGTGAAAGGGGAACGTGTCGTTCCGGAAAGCGACGATCCGTTTGTCAACTTTGAAAAACAATGGGCCGAGCTGCAAAAACAGTATTAATATGGACGAAAGAGGAGTGATCGATGGTGGGCGTATTCTCGCGTTTGAAAACGATCATTGAAGCCGATCTTCACGAATGGCTTGACGAAAAAGAAAAGAAAAACCCCATTGCGCTTCTTAATCACTATTTGCGCCAATGTGAACAAGAAGTCGAGCGGGTGCGGCAGCTGCTTGAGCGCCAATATGTGTTAAAAGAGCAGTTTGCCCGTGAACATCGCGAGGCGGAACAGATGGCGGAAAAACGAAGCAAGCAGGCGGAGGTGGCGGCGCAGGCCGGGGAAGTAGAGCTGGCCGAATTTGCCCGGCGCGAACAAGCGCAATATGCGGAACGGGCGGTCCGCCTGAAACAGCTGCTCGAGCAAGCGAGCCGCGAGCTGTTTGAGTTGGAAGCGAAATATGAGGACATGAAGCATAAGCTGAAAGACATGCAGATGCGGCGCATGGAGTTGATGGGGCGGGAAAACGCGGCGCGCGCGCACTACCGAATCCATCGGGTGATCAGCGGGGATGCCGGCCCGGCGCTGGCGGCGTTCGCCGATGCGGAAGCCTACCTTGACCGCCTCGAGCGGCAAGTTCGCTCCGATTATTACCGGAGCACGATCGACGCGCGCATCGCTCAGCTGGAAAAGCAGTTGCAGGAAGGAAACTAACCGGATATGCTAGAAGGTGTCCCAATATAATGGGGCACCTTCTTTCATACCTGTGTATGTGCATGAAACATGCCAATCCATAATATGTTGTGCCTTGGTGCGAAGAACATGAAAACCATCTTTTGGGACAACGTTTTTCATTTTGGACAACAGGTGGGATCCCCGCATGCTCGATCAACGGAAGAAAACGGATTATGTCAGTTGGGTTGCGTTGGTGACCCTGCTCCTTTTTGCGATTGAAATTTCTTTTTTTCGCCCGGGTGTGCTGTTTTCATTGAGTATATCAGTCGGTTTGATTTATGTTGGAAGGAAAAGATGGCATCGGCGGAAAGGGAAATGGCTGTTTTGGCTTGGCTGCATCATGTTGGCGATTCATGTCTTAACGATGATGGCCGCCCGTTTTGTCATGGTTGCGCTGTTGTGTTATGCCATTTGGCAATTGTTCCAGTCAAAGCGGCATCCGACGGTGATCCGTCCGACTATGACCGAGAACTCGTATGGGGGAGAGGTAATTGTGCGCCGTCAACCGCTGTTTCAAAATGTATGGGTTGGCCGGCAAGCGACCCCAGAACAGGTGTACGAGTGGAATGATGTCAATATCCAAACGGGGATCGGGGATACGGTCATTGATGTCAGCTATACTGTGCTTCCCAAAGGGGAAGCGGTCATTATCGTGCGTGGCTTGGTCGGCAACATTCAAGTTCTCGTTCCGTACGAAATCGAGACGAGGCTCGTTCATTCCGCCATTTTCGGCGCCGCCTCGCTGTTTGGCAAGGAACAGGAAAGAATGTTCAATGAAACGCTCATTTATCAAACGTCTTCGTATGATCAAGCGGAACAAAGACTGAAAATCGTCACCTCGATGATCATTGGCAATGTCGAGGTGAAACGCGTATGAGTCGCCCGATGCTCGCTTCCGTTTTGCTTGCGCTTATGCTTGCTGTGGCGTTGCTCGTTTCCTTTTTCTATTTGCTTCCGCCCGGAATGTGGTCGTCTTTGTGGGAGCAAACCGTGATGGGATTGCCGTTTTTGCTGTTTGTGTTGGCCGTAAGCGTGTGTATGGGGATCGCTGTTGGATTGATGCTTGATTCCTTCTTTCGCAAGCAGTGGCATGCGGTTGTGCAGGCGCTGCGGCACATTGAACAAGGAGAAATGGGGGAGTTGCATCGGAAAGAGCCGCCATCGGAGCTGCAAGACGTCTGGCGACAAATCGAGAAGCTGCAAGCGCAATGGCTCGCGCAAACGAAGCGCGTGCAAAAGTTAGCGGCGGAAAAGGCGGAGCAGGAAGAACGGCTCGTTGAACGCATTCTTTCGGAAGAGCGCACGCGGTTGGCGCGGGAGCTGCACGATTCGGTCAGCCAACAATTGTTCGCCGCTTCGATGATGATGTCGGCCGTCATGGAAACGATGCCGCCGGATGATGAACGGCAGCGCAAACAATTGGCCATGGTCGAGCAAATGATTCACCAGTCGCAATTGGAAATGCGGGCGCTGCTTTTGCATTTGCGGCCGGTGCAGCTGAAAGGCAAATCGCTTCAAGAAGGGATGAATGAACTGCTCACGGAATTGGCGGGCAAAGTGCCGCTCGAGATGAAATGGAACATCGAAGACGTTCCGCTCGATAAAGGGGTGGAAGATCATCTGTTTCGCATTTTGCAGGAGTCGCTGTCGAACACGTTGCGCCATGCGAAAGCGCAAACGGTGGAAGTATTGCTGATTGAACGGGACGGGTTTGCGATTTTGCGCGTCACTGACGACGGTGTCGGTTTTGATGTGGAACGTTCAAAAAGCGGTTCGTACGGGTTGAAGCACATGTATGAGCGGGCGGCGGAAATCGGCGGAACATTGAAGGTAGTCAGCTTAAAAGGCCAAGGAACACGGCTGGAAGTGAAAGTGCCGCTTTTGCACAGGGGGGATGACCGTGATTAAGGTGCTGCTTGTCGATGATCATGAAATGGTGCGGCTTGGCGTGTCCGCGTATTTGTCCGCTCAACCGGACATGGAGGTGATCGGTGAGGCGGAGGATGGGCAAAAGGGAGTTGAGCTCGCTCTCCAGTTGCGGCCAGATGTCATTTTGATGGACTTGGTGATGGAACCGGTGGACGGCATTGCGGCAACACAGGAAATCATTCGCGCATGGCCGGAGGCGAAAATCATTGTCGTGACGAGTTTTTTGGATGATGAAAACGTGTTCGCGGCGCTCGAAGCAGGGGCGACGAGCTATTTGTTGAAAACATCGAAAGCGAGCGAAATTGCCGACGCCATTCGCGCTACGTTCCACGGACAATCGGTGCTCGAGCCGGAAGTAGCGGGAAAAGTCATGCAAAACCGGCGAAGACAACGAGAGCGGCTGCCGCACGAACAGCTTACGAGCCGGGAGATGGAAGTGCTTTTGCTGATGGCGCAAGGGAAGACGAATCAAGAAATGGCTGATGAATTGTTCATTTCCCTCAAAACGGTGAAAGTGCATGTGAGCAACATCCTCGCCAAACTCGGCGTCCAAGACCGGACGCAAGCGGTGATTTATGCGTTTCGGCATGGATTGGTGAAATGAGGAGTGTGCGAGTGGCAAGAGATGATGAAATGACAAAAAGGGGGAAATCGTCGATGAGTGGAATCGCTAACACGCCGCAGCCGCCGTATTATGCCGTTATTTTTACATCGGAGAGGACAGAAGGGGACGATGGATATGAAGAAATGGGGAAAATGATGGTAGAACTCGCTGCCAAACAGCCCGGATTTTTAGGTGTGGAAAGCGTGCGAGGGCAGAATGGAATCGGGATTACGGTTTCCTATTGGACGTCATTGGAGGCCATTCGCAATTGGAAAAAGCATGATTGGCATCAACTGGCGCAGAAAAAAGGAAAAGCGGATTGGTACAAGCGCTATGCATTGAGAGTATGCTATGTCGAACGCGATTCATTTTTTGATAGGGAGTAGGTGTTCTGTGAACACCAAAACCGCTCCATTTCATCAAAAGGAACAGGAGGATGAAACAGGAGCGGTTTTGTTCGTTGCGGTGGGTCAAAAAGGCTAACGTTTCGAGAGGAATTACGCTTGTTTGGCCAATTGGCGAAGCTTTCGGTCGTGATGGAGCACCTTCGTGGTCAACACTTCGACCGAGGTTTGCGTGTCTGCGAGTTCTTCTTCGAGGCGATCGCTTCGTTCGTTCAGTTGTCTGTTCATCTGTTGCATTTCCTCACGAAGGGAATCGATTTTGGCTTCAAGACGGGTTTCGACAGCATGGATTTCGCTGCGGAGCTGCTGGCCCATTTCGTGCATTTCTGTGCGGAGTTGTTGCCCCATTTCGTGCATTTCCGTGCGGAGTTGTTGGCCCATTTCATGCATTTCTGTGCGGAGTTGCTGCTCCATTTCGCGCATTTCGCCGCGGAGTCGTTGCTCCATTTCCTGCATTTCACCGCGCAGTCGTTGTTCCATCGCTTGCATGTCATCGTGCAGTCGCTGTTCCATTTCCTGCATTTTCGAGCTGATTTTGTCGGAATGTTGTTCGAGGGCGTGCAACACCGCTTGAATGATTGTGCTCTCTTCCATTCCTTTCACCTCCTCATGGCCATTATAGGCGAAACGGAACAGGAGCGAAAGAGAAAAGATGGCGGGTTTCGTCGAAAAGGGGCGGTGGAATTTTTGGGGCGAACCGCGTGTTTTCGATTTATTATGCCGCCTGCTTTGCCATACATTGAACTAATCCACCTTAATTTCTGACGAAATTTGAAGATGGAGATTCCTGCGAACACCAAGGCATCCCTCAGTTATTTAGCAGGCTATCCCCGTCGCACCGACGGTTAGCAGTACCAATGGCATAGGCCTCCTGCAAGTATTGCAAACTTGTACATTGGACTTGCCACGCACCCTACTTTAGCTTGGTTTTCGCAACTTCGGTGTGCGTGGTAGACGAATTGATGCTTGGATATTTTACATGACAGAGCCTTTCCTGTCACAACCCCATATATCCAGTTTTCAAAGAACATGTACAGGAATATGATACCATGCAAACAGGTGTTTTGGCTATTGCCAACCGACATTCATCTCCCACTTATTTTTGGGCTACGCCCTGCACAAAATTGAAGTAGGAGTCTTCTGTCGGAAAACGATAAAACCATAGCTTGGCCGAAAAAAGGAGATGAGCAAATTGGATGCGGGGTGGACGTTTGACAATCGTTATGCAAGGCTGCCGGAACGCTTTTTCAGCCGCGTTCTCCCCAGGCCGGTGCGCGCGCCGGAACTGGCGGTGCTCAACCGGCCGCTTGCGGCAGAACTTGGGTTGAATGAAGAAGCATTGCGAAGCGACGCAGGGGTGGCGGTGCTGGCGGGAAATCGGATCCCGGACGGGGCTGAGCCGCTGGCGCAGGCGTATGCCGGGCATCAGTTCGGCTATTTCACGATGCTTGGCGACGGACGGGCGGTGCTCATCGGCGAGCATGTCACCCCAAGCGGCAAGCGGGTGGATATCCAGCTGAAAGGCTCGGGACGAACGCCGTATTCGCGCGGCGGCGACGGGCGGGCGGCGCTCGGGCCGATGCTGCGGGAGTACATCGTGAGCGAGGCGATGCACGCCCTTGGTATTCCGACGACCCGCAGCTTGGCGGTCGTGACAACGGGAGAGACGATTAGGAGGGAAACCGAACTGCCTGGGGCGGTGTTAACCCGCGTCGCCTCAAGTCATTTGCGTGTCGGGACGTTCCAATACGCGGCGCAATGGGGGACGAAAGAAGAGCTGCGCGCGTTGGCCGATTACGCGCTCGAGCGGCATTTCCCTCGGTTTGAGGAGGCTGAGAACCGCTATTTGTTTTTGCTTGAACAAGTCATCGCCCGGCAAGCGGCATTGATCGCCCAATGGCAGCTTGTCGGTTTCGTCCACGGGGTGATGAACACCGATAACATGACGATCAGCGGGGAAACGATCGATTACGGGCCATGCGCGTTTATGGACACGTATGACTTGAAGACGGTGTTCAGCTCCATCGATACGGAAGGGCGGTATGCGTACGGCAATCAGCCGTATATCGGGGGCTGGAACTTAGCCCGATTGGCGGAGAGCTTGCTGCCGCTGCTGGATGAGGATGAGGAAAAGGCGGTGGCGTTGGCGCAGGAAGCGCTCGATCAATATCCGACGTTGTACCATCGTCATTGGCTCGACGGGATGAGAGCGAAACTCGGTTTGGCTGAAGCGCAAGAGGGGGATGGCGGGCTTATCGCGGATTTATTGCGGCTGATGGAAGAGCACCGCGCTGACTATACGAACACGTTCCGGGCGTTGACGTTAGGCGAGTACACCGGAATGGCGCTCTTTGACGCTTCCGAGTTTCGCGAGTGGCACGAGCGCTGGCAAACGAGGCTCAGCCAAGAAGCGGTTTCGCGGGAAGAAGCGTATGAACGGATGCGCCGCCATAATCCGGCCGTCATTCCGCGCAACCATCGGGTTGAAGAGGCGTTGGCCGCCGCGGTCAATTGCGGCGACTACAGCGTGATGGAGCGTTTCCTCGAAGCGCTGGCCGACCCGTACGCTTATTCGCCGGAACAAGCCGAGTACGCGGAACTGCCGCCGCCGTCCGACCGGCCGTACCGGACGTTTTGCGGGACGTGAAAAGGGCCCTTGGGAGCCCTTTTTTCATTTTCCTCTTTACTTTGACGTTGCGTCAAGGTGTATCGTCATCCATAGGGAGGTGAGGAACATCGAGTACACCGTGCATGAGTTGGCCAAACTGGCGGGGGTGACAAGCCGGACGCTTCGGTATTACGATCAGATTGGGTTGCTGAAGCCGGCGCGGTTGAGCGACGCCGGGTATCGGCTATACGGGCCGCGCGAAGTCGATCGTTTGCAGCAAATTCTCTTTTATCGTGAACTTGGAATCGATTTGGAAACGATCAAACAAATCATTCATTCCCCGTCCTTTGATGAACTGAAAGCGCTAAGGGAGCACCGCCAACAGCTGTTGGAAAAAAGACGCCATCTGGATGCGTTGATTGCGAGCGTTGAAAAAACGATTGCCGCTAAAGAAGGAGGAATCATGATGAGCGACGAGGAAAAGTTTGCTGCGTTCAAGGAGCAGCTGGTTGAAGAAAACGAGCGGAAATATGGAGAAGAAATTCGCCGCAAGTATGGCGATGAACAGGTCGATCGTTCCAACGACAGACTGCGGAAGATGACGAAGGAACAGTTTGATGAGGCGGAACGGCTCAGTCAAGAGGTGCTTGAGGCATTGAAAGAAGCGATGCAAGATGGCGACCCGGCCGGCGAGGCGGCGCAACGGGCGGCGGATTTGCACCGTCAATGGCTTTGCTTCTGGTGGGATCATTATTCGAAGGAAGCGCATGCCGGACTGGCGCGTCTGTATGTCGAGGACGAACGGTTTCAAGCATACTATGACCAAGTGCATCCGGGAGCGGCTGAGTTTCTCAAAGAAGCGATTTGGATCTATACGGGGATGAAAGACCGTTAAGCAGCAGGCGGCTCGCCCGAAGAATAGGCGGGCCGCCGTTTTTGATGGCTCTGGATGAAGGCGTTCGATTTGCGGTACAATCAAAGTGGTGCATAAGGGGTCCTCGGTGAACAGCGAAAGGAAGGAGTGGATGCAATGGAGGCGCTCAGACAACGACTGCGGGCCATTGACCAAAAGGGATATAAAGCGTACAAAGCGATTGAGGGGGAGTATTCCTTTCCGGCATTTACCTTGGCGATTGACCATGTGCAAGGCGACCCGTTTGCGGAACCGTCGAAAATTCGGGTGATCGTGCCACGGGTGAAGACGGTGTTGACATCGGAGTGGACGAACACGAAACCGCGCCGCGTCCGTTGCGAAGATGTGCTGGCGCGCCGCGTCCATCACGAACTGCGGCAATGGCCGGCGCGGGCGCGCGGGTCGGGAAAAAGCGGGCTCGTGTGGATCGACGCACCGGGGCAGAAGGTGCTCGAGCGAACGGCGGTGCACATCACCGATGAGACGATCACCATTTGTTTATCGGTTGGCTTGCCGGCCAACGGGCGGCGCATTTTAGCGAAGGAAGCCGAGAGCATCTTTTTCGAACAAATTCCAGCTGTGATCGAGCGGGCGGTGTACGGCCTTCACGAAGAGGATATCCGCCCGGCGGTTGAGCTGGCCGATCAACAGCATGCCATCCGCCGCTATTTGCATGAGCGCGGATTGGTGGCGTTTGTCGCCAACGGCGCGATCTTGCCGCGCGAAAGCGGGGTGAGCGACAAGCCGCTGCGGAAAGGTGCGGTGCCGTTTCAAAGCCCGCCGGAGCTCGAGGTGGCGATTCCGGTGCCGCATCGCGCCGAACCGATCAAAGGCATGGGCATCCGGAAGGGGATCACGCTCATTGTCGGCGGGGGTTACCACGGAAAATCGACGCTGCTTCAGGCGTTAGAGCACGGTGTGTATGACCATATCGCCGGCGATGGCCGGGAGTTTGTCATCACTGACAGCGGGGCGGTGAAAATTCGCGCTGAGGACGGCCGCAGCGTGGCCAATGTCGATATTTCCCCGTTTATCGGCACGCTGCCGTACGGCAAGGAGACGACGCGCTTTTCGACGGAAAACGCGAGCGGCAGCACCTCGCAAGCCGCGAGCATGATCGAAATGATCGAAGCGGGGGCGTCGGCGTTTTTGATTGATGAAGATACGAGCGCCACCAATTTGTTCATGCGCGACGCGCGCATGCAGGCGCTCATTGCGAAAGAAGCTGAGCCGATCACCCCGTATATCGACAAAGCCCGTCAGCTGTTTCACGACTACGGCATTTCCACTGTCTTGGTCGTCGGAGGGTTAGGGGATTATTTTGAGATTGCCGATTGTGTGATCAAAATGGAACAGTATGTTCCATCCGATGTGACCAGCGAAGCGAAACAGATCGCGGCCAAGATGCCATCGGGGCGGAAAGCGGAAGGCGGAGAGTCGTTTGGCCGCATTCGTGAGCGCATCCCGCTGCCGGAGAGCTTAAACAGCCAAAAAGGAAAGAAAGCGAAAGCGGCCGCGCGCGGTCGCCACGTCATTCAATACGGGCTGACGGACGTGCTGTTGTATGCGCTGGAGCAGCTCGTCGACGACAGCCAGACGAGAGCCATTGCTGCGGCGTTCTTGTATATGGAGCGAAAAGGATGGCTTGACGGAACGAAGACCGTCCGTCAATTGCTCGATGCCATCGAGGAACGGTGGGACCGACATGGGCTTGGCTCGATTTCTTTCCGAAACGGCCATCCCGGCGAGTTCGCCCGCCCGCGCCGCTTCGAGCTGGCGGCGGCGCTCAATCGGCTGCGGACGCTTCGCTGCCGGCAGTGCTAGGAATAGAAGGACGGCACGTGGAGGGGAGGTTATGTCCGCTTTTTGCCGCCCGGCTGTGCTTCCACCTGAACAAACGGCGTTTGTTGCGGGGAGGAGCATCAGCACCTTTGCTGGGAACAAAATGAACATGCCCCGCTGGACCGCAGGGCAAAAGAGGAACATCAGCACCTTTGCTGGGAACAGCGGCGGCTGTCTCCTCCGGTTTTTCCCTGTTTTCCGGTGATTTGACTCTAGCGCCATGAAGCCATTGCGGCTATAATAAAGTTTATGAGTGCAACGTGGCGAAAGCGGCGGGAAGCCGCGGGCAAGTGAGGGGGTCAGGGCATGAACAAATCCAAAGGCTGGATCGAATCCGAAATCAGCAAAGCGTTGACGAAATGGGAAAAAGACTTTCTTGGCCGCGGCTCGGTGTCGGTCAAAACGGATATTTTGCGCGACATGATCATCGTGTCCTTGCACGGCATTTTGACGCCGGCGGAGTATGCGCTGTGCGAGACGAAAGAAGGGATGCTGGCGGTAAAGCGGTCGAGAACGAGTTTGGTCGAATCGGGAGTCGATGAGTTGAAAGAGATGATTTTGGAGATCACCGGCGAGCAGGTGAAAAGCTTCCACACCGATTTGAGCACGCGAACAGGCGAGCGCATCATTGTTTTTAAGCTGTTTCACGATTTGGAAAAGCAGTTGACAAAGTAACTTTTTTCATGACAGATCCATCAAGATGTTGTATAATAAAAACAACTTTTGTATAGTAAGTATAAAATAAAATCGAGAGGACGATGCTGTCGGCAGCCCTTCAAAAAACCTACGTCGGCTTAGGTTCGTTGAAGGGAAACCGACCGTCGCCCATTGCAAGACAGCGCGCGGGAGATCTTCAAACAATCGCATGGAAGATTGGTTGAAGGTAAACCGGCTATGAGCAATCGCTCGGCAATGGAACGGCCTTGTGGGGCCGCCTTGCCGGATTGACATAGCCGGTTTTTTCTTTTCTTCCGCACGGAGTGCCAATCAAACAGAGGGGAGGAGACGGAAATGGGAATGGAATGGATCACTTGGGGATGGTTTGCATCGGTGGCAGTTGTCCTCGTCAGTGCGCTGATTTGGTTGTTCCCGCGTGTGCCGGAGCGATACGTGCATGTTCATGTTTGGCTGTTGCTTCTGCCGGGGGCTGTAGCGCTGATGGGGTGGATCGGCGCTGGGTCTGTGGATATTGGCCGTTGGCGGTTTGATGCCGTCAGTTGGCTGTCCGGCGTGTATGTTTCTTTGTTGAGTTGGGCGATTCAACGGTTTTCGATTCGCTATTTGCATGGAGATCGCCGCTATCGGTGGTATTTCTCGCTTTTGACGTGGACGACGGTGGCCGCCTCGCTCACGTGGGCGGCCGGCGACTTGCGATTGATCGCAGTGTGCTGGGGGCTTCCGCTCGTGGGGCTTGTGGCGTTGACCGCGTTGAAAAAAGAATGGGAGCCGGTTCCGTTCGTCGTCCGGCAGATGAGCGTGATGTTTTTGACCAGCTGGCTTGCTGTTGCCATTGTTGCCGTTTGGCTTGGGATGGAAGGCGGTGAATGGACGCTGGCTTCTATGCTGTCAGCGGAACGGTTGGCTCACCTTGGCCCATGGGAAAAAGCCGTGTTGAATGGGCTGCTCCTATTGGGTGCCATTATTCCAGCCGGTCAGTGGCCGTTTCATCGCTGGCTGATGGAATCGGTTGTGACGCCGACGCCAGTGTCAGCGGTGATGCATGCAGGGATGGTGAATGCTGGGGGATTGTTGCTTTGGCGCTTTTCTCCGCTTTTTCACGAAACATGGGCGCATGTGGCGCTCTTTCTGATCGCTTTTGCCTCGATTTTGATTGGCACGGGCGTTAGTTTTGTTCATGTTGACTACAAGCGCCAGCTCGTCGGTTCGACGATGGCGCAAATGGGTGTTATGCTGGTGCAATGTGCGCTCGGTGCTTATGGAGCAGCGGTTGTGCATTTAGTGCTGCACGGGTTGTTTAAAGCGACGCTCTTTTTGCAGTCCGGCTCAGTCGTGCCGCGAGTCGGTCGGATAGGATTGCGAAAAACAGGCAGTTCGTGGCCAGGCGGCATCATCCTCGGCGTGCTGCTTGGGTGGGCCTTTTGGCAGGCGGCTCCGCACGAACCGGCCCGGCTGTTGAGCGCGCTTTTGCTTGCGGCCTCGGCAACAGTTGCTTGGGGGCGGCTTGCGGATTTTCGCGAAGGCCGATGGCTGGGTTTTGCGGTTGTCGCTGCTTTGGCGCTGGTGTCCGAAACGGTGCGCCATCAATTTATGGTGCTGCTTCATAACGGGGTGCCGTCCGCGTTTCTGCCGCCCGCTTCGTTCGAATGGCTTGTCTGCGCTCTGTTTGTTGCCGCGGCGCTGGTTGCTGTATGGGTCGCAAACCGGCGCAGCTCCATGCTTGCCATTCACCTGTACATGTGGCTTGTTCATCTTGGTGAGCCGCGTCCGGCGGCGACCGAAGCACAACCGCGTTATTTGGCATCCTATCTAAAGGAGGGGATGGCTCATGAGTAGAGCCGTTGTATCAATCGAACGGTCGTCGGCAGCAAAAAAAGGAGGCGCCCGCCCGCTCGCCGTCATGGTCAGCGAAGCGGCGAAGGCAATCGCTCCGCTTTGGCCGATTTCTGCGTTCATTGCCCGCCATCCGTGGATGGGGATGGAAGACAAGTCGTTTGTCGACGCGGCTGACCGGCTGCAAGAAGCTTATGGCATCGATTTGTATCCGCCAATGGCCGTTTTTCATTCGGCCCTATCCAAAGGGGAGATTGACGTTTCCTTCGTCGAGCGGCGTCTGCAACGATGGTTGGATGACGAGCCGCTTCCTGCGCCGCGCCATGAAGCGGAACGTCTATGCCGCGCCCTCCTTTGGAACGATGAGGTGCCAGAAGAGGCGCTTCAAGCGCCGGAATTGGCTGAGTTAGCTGCGATCACATTGCCGCGTCATGCTTCCATTCGTCCGGTGCCCGTACGCCTTCGTTTTGCCAAACGGCTGGATCAACAAATGGCAAAATGGTGCAAGCTGTTTTACGATCGGGGAGAGGCGGCGTGGGCGCTGCCGCACCGCGAACAAGGCTTTTACGGGTCTTGGCGTCGTTTGGCGCCTCTTGATCCGTCCTTGTCCAAGGAGGAGCGGAAACGGCTTTTCGATTGGCCTTGCCATCCAGAGGAGGCGCTGCAACGGGCGCTTGAGCAGCTAGGGGTGCAGGATGAGGAAGCCGTGGCCTATTTAGAAGCGCACTTATTAGCTCTGCCCGGCTGGGCGGGGATGATTGTCTGGCAATCGCGCCAGACAGGCGATGAAGTGGACGGATTGATTAATTACTTAGCGGTTCGTTTATCGCTGGAGTGGGTGTTCACAGCGCCGCATCTCCCGCTGAAGGAGGAAGAAAACGAAGACGATCGTACGGTTGGGCCGCTGTTGGCCGCTTGGATCCATTGGGGCGGGATGACGGTGGACGACTGGCGCCGCCTGTCGCTCCAAGATCGCCGAACTCGCTTGGCGTTCGCCGATCGTTTTTGGCGGATCGGCCGCCGCCATCTTTGGCTTGAGGCGTGGGAAGACACGTATGAAGCGAAGCTGAAAGAAGCGGTTCTCACCCGTCAACCAGAGGAGCCAAAAGAGCCGGTGGCAGCGCAGCTATTGTTTTGCATTGATGTGCGCTCCGAGCCGTTCCGCCGTCATCTCGAGGAAGCGGGGCCGTTTGAAACGTACGGCTGCGCCGGCTTTTTCGGTTTGCCGATTCAAACGCGCGTACTTGATGGCGACGACGCCCATCCGTCGTGCCCGGCGATTGTGGCGCCGCAGCATGAAATCAACGAAACCGCTTCTCACGAGACGGCAGCGCCGTACCGCCGGCGACGCGATCTGTTCCGCTTTGTCGGCCGAACGTTTAAAAAAATCAAGCAGCATCTGCTAGCTGGTTTGCTGCTTCCGGAAATGAGCGGGCCGTGGCTCGGTTTGCATACGATCGCCCGCAGCGCAGCGCCGGCTTGGGCCGGGCAAGCCATTCATCAGGCGGAAATGTCGGCGGAACAAAAACCGAAGACGACGCTGTCGCTGGATTGCCAAGGGCATGACGAAACGACCGGATTGCCGATCGGGTTGACAAAAGAAGAGCAAGCGCAATACGTAAAACAACTCCTCGTCAACATTGGCTTGACATCCTCATTTGCTCCGCTTGTCGTCGTCTGCGGCCATGAAAGCGAGACGACAAACAACCCGTATGCGTCGGCGCTCGATTGCGGGGCGTGCGGCGGCGCGGCTGGGGCGTTCAACGCCCGTGTGTTTGCCGCCTTGGCCAACTTGCCGCACGTGCGGGATGAATTGGCGAAAGAGGGAATCGTCATCCCGGATGAGACAGTGTTCGTCGCCGCTGAACATATCACGACCGTTGACGAGTTGCGTTGGGTGGAAGTGCCGCCGTTATCCGAAACGGCAAAACAGTCGTTTAAGCAACTGACACAGGCGCTGGCCGGCGTCAGCCGCCAAGCCAATGCTGAGAGGATGGCGAAGCTGCCGCATGTCGGCGCCATGCCGCGCGATCCGGTTGCCGAAGCCCGACGCCGCGCCGTCGATTGGAGTGAAATTCGTCCGGAGTGGGGATTGGCGGGGAACGCCGCTTTCCTGATTGGCCGGCGGGCGTTGACAAAGGGTGTTCATTTAGACGGCCGGGTGTTTTTGCACAGCTACGATTGGCGCGAAGATCCGACCGGTGAGGCGCTGGCCGGCATCATCGCTGGGCCGGCCACGGTTGGGCAGTGGATCAACTTGCAATATTATGCTTCGACAGTGGCACCGCATTATTACGGAAGCGGCGACAAAACGACCCAGACGGTGACCGGCGGCATCGGCGTCATGCAAGGGAACGGAAGCGACTTGCTGGCCGGCTTGCCGTGGCAGTCCGTCGCCGCGTCTGACCGTGAGTGGTTCCATTCCCCGCTTCGGTTGCTTGTTGTTGTTGAAGCGCCGTCTTCCTATATCGAGCGGCTGCTCGATGAAAATAGCGAATTTCGGCGCAAAGTCCAAAACGGCTGGCTCCGCCTCGCTTCGATTGACCCAAACAGCGGGGTGTGGGTGAGCTGGGAGGCAGGCCGCCTCGCGTCGGTACAGCAACGTTAAAAAGAAACGATCTGCCGCTTGCTGAGTTTGTTTGGCAGGCGGCTTTTTTTTCGGCGACTGTCAAACAAGGCAGGGAAAATGGATGCACGCTGCGAAATAAGATAGTAGTTGGTATAACAGCAACAAGAAAGACGAGGAAAGAGGGAAAGCGGATGAAAACGCAGTTTATCGCTGGTCATGCGCGGCTGCCGGCTGGAATGGCGGCGAAAAGCCTTTACGATACGTTGACGATCACGGCGGAAATTGATAAAAAATACGGGGTGATCGTGGAGGCATCGTGCACACTGGCTACTGAACATGGGCGCGATTACGTGGCCCGCCTGCTTCGCGGCCATTCGCTGCGTGATGGCATCGACGATCTGCTCGCCGAGCTTGACGAAGGGTATTTAGGAAAAGCCCATTCTGCCCTGTGCGCGGCGCTAAAAGATTTGTACAAGCAATATTGCAAAATGGAGGAGAAAGAGTCCTAAGCAGTTGCCCCTTATCGGTTGATGGGGGCAACTGCATTTTGGTGCGGGTCAGCGGTTTGGCCGCCCATGATTTCGTCGGTGTTTCAGTTTTCAGCCGGCCGCCATGCCGGCAGCGTTTTGCGCAGCGGTTTGTCCTGGCGGTAACCGAGCACATATTCGGCCTGCATGATCGTATGAATTTCCCGCGTTCCTTCGTAAATGACCGGCGCTTTCGAGTTGCGCAAGTAGCGCTCGACCGGGTATTCGTTCGAATAGCCGTAGGCGCCATGGATTTGCACGGCGTCGTCGGCCGCCTGGTTCGCGTAGTCGCAGGCAATCCATTTGGCGAGGGATGTTTCTCTCGTGCAGCGACGGCCTTCGTTTTTGAGAAAGCCGACTTTGTAAACGAGCAGGCGGCTGATTTGCAAACCGGCTTCCATGCGTGCGATCATTTGTTGAACGAGCTGATGGCGGCCGATTTCTTTGCCGAATGTTTTTCGTTCGTGGCAGTATTTCACGCTCGCCTCAAGACATGCCATAATGAGGCCGACCGCGCCGGCGGCGACGGTGAAGCGGCCGTTGTCAAGCGCTGACATGGCGATTTTGAATCCTTCGCCTTCTTCCCCAAGCAAGTTTTCTTTCGGGACGCGGACGTTGTCAAAAAACAGTTCGCCCGTGTTGCCAGAGCGGATGCCAAGTTTCCCTTTAATCGGGCGTGACGAAAAGCCGGGCATCGTCCGTTCGACGATAAAGGCGGAAATGCCGCGATGCTTTTTCGATTTGTCCGTATAGGCGAATACGAGAAAATGGTCGGCGATGTCAGCGAGGGAAATCCATGTTTTTTGTCCGTTTAAAATGTAGTCATCTCCATCCCGGACGGCTGTCGTCTGGATGGAGGCGACGTCTGAGCCGGCATTCGGTTCGGTCAGGCCGAACGCGCCGATTTTTTCCCCGCGCGCTTGTGGGACGAGATATTTTTGTTTTTGTTCTTCCGTCCCCCACTGCAACAGCGTCAAACTGTTCAGCCCGGTGTGAACGGATACAGCGGTGCGAAATGCCGTATCGCCGCGTTCGAGCTCTTCGCAGACGATGGCAAGCGAGTTGTAATCCATGCCCATGCCGCCATATTCTTCAGGAATGCAGACGCCCATTAAATTGAGTTCAGCGAGCCGCTTGAAAATGTTGCGATCAAATTCGCCGCGCTCATCCCATTCTTTAATATAAGGCATAATTTCTTTATCGACGAATTTGCGCACCGTTTGTCGCAGCATTTCTTGTTCAGGTGTAAAGTCGAAGTTCATCATCGTTTCCATCCCCCTATGCAACTGTTTGTTTTTCATGGGTTTCTTGTCAACGTTCGTTTCCTTGTGTTTCAGCGGGCGCTGAAACGGCTGATCAAAACAACGATTCATTCAGGGTGATTGGGCCGACCGCTTCCTGCGTTCGTACTGCTTTGCCACCCGAGAGCAGTCTCGTCGTTATGCTCGCCGGCCAGCGGGGGCGGCAGCCGGTAAGACACCGGCGTGTCGGAAAGTTTCAGCGGGCTGGCGACAAGCGTTAACGGACCGACGATTGGATGGTGCATCTTGACTGTCATCTCGCGCGCCGTCGTTTGCGGATGGCGGAACAGTTCGTCGAGCGTCTGCACCGGTCCGCACGGGATGCCTTTTTCAGTGAGAAGGCGCTGCCACTCAGCCCGCGTCCGCCGCTTGATTTCCTCGTTCAGTCGCCGGTTTAGCTCTTCGCGATGGGCGACTCGGCCTGGGTTTGTCTGAAAACGCGGGTCGGATCCGATCGAGCGATCGGATAGAAGCGTGCAAAGTGCTTGAAACTGCCGGTCGTTGCCGACAGCGATGACGATCGGTCCGTCGCTTGCCATGTACGTTGAGTACGGCACGATGTTCGGGTGTTCATTGCCGAGCGGCTTCGGGACATCGCCGGATAACAAATAATTGGCGGCGACATTGACAAGCGCACTCACAGCGCAGTCAAACAGGGCGAGATCAATTTTTTGCCCGCGCCCTGTTTTCTCGCGGGCCAAAAGTGCGGCTTCGATCGCGATGGCGGCATACAGGCCGGTAAACACATCCGTGACGGCGATGCCGACTTTGAGCGGACCGGTGTCCGCAGTGCCGTTAATGCTCATCCAGCCGCTGATCGCCTGAATGATGTAGTCGTAGCCGGCTAATGGAGCGAGCGGCCCTGTTTCGCCAAACCCAGTGATGGAACAGTAAATGAGGCGCGGGTTGAGGCGCGACAACGATTCATAGCCAAGTTCCCAACGTTCCATCGTTCCGGTTTTAAAATTGTGAATGAGGACATCAGCTGTTTTGGCGAGACGGCGAATGGTCTCTTGTCCTTCTGCCGATTTTAAATTGACGGTGATGCTTCGTTTGTTTCGATTGACGGCGGTATAGTAAGCGCTCATGCCGTTTTGGAACGGCGGACCCCAAAACCGGGTGTCATCTGATCCGCCCGGCGCCTCGATTTTTATGACATCAGCCCCTAAATCGCCTAAAATCATCGTTGCATACGGACCAGCCAACACGCGTGACAAGTCGAGCACACGCACGCCATCGAGCGCTCCTGGCATCGATTCCCCCCCCTTTCTTTTCACATGCAAAAAGCCGGTTCCTATACAGCGTACAAGATAGGAACCGGCTTGAACGGACTGAGAAGGCATTCCGGCGCGGAGATGCCGTCAGGCCGCACAGTTCTTTTTGTGTTCGATGTTTAAAAGCTGCCAAACGCTGCCTGTCAGGCAACGGGGCGATCGGACAGATGGCAGAGGCCGTCCGGTCTGCACAAGCGGCCAAGCTGGCAGGAGACGGCTTATATGTTTATTATAGCGATTTGTTTGATAATTGTAAATAGTGTAACAAAAAATCACCAGCGAAAGCCGGCCCGCGAGGGAAGTAAGGCCCATTGCTGCATTGCTGGCATAAGCTCTTTTCAAAGAAATCGTCGTCCAGTCGGACAATTTAGCATGAAAAGGGCGCAACATTCACCTAAATTTCTATATAATTGTAGAGAAAGGGGAATCGATGACTCAAAAAAAGGAAGTGATGGTGCATGTTTCAAGTGTTAGTCACGACAGACGCCAATTATCTTCCGCCGCTGAGAGTCTTGATGCATTCGCTGTTTTGCAACAACCGGCGCCCATTTACGTTTTACTTGCTTTACTCGCGCATTGCCGAGGAAGAGATTCAGGCCCTTGGTGAGTTTGTTCGCCGGCAGGGGCATGAGCTCGTGCCGATTTACGTTGATCCACAACTGTTTCATGATGCGCCTGTTTTCCGCCACTATACGGTGGAGATGTATTACCGGCTGGCGGCGCATTTGTTTTTGCCGCCGGACGTCGACCGTGTCTTGTACCTTGATCCGGATATTGTGGCGATCAACCCGATGGATGAGCTGTATGACATGGATTTTGAAGGGAACTTGTTCATTGCGGCTGAGCATACTCATTCAACGAAGGTGGCCAACTTGTTCAACAAGTTGCGGTTAAAAACGCCGAACGCGAAAGGCTATTTCAACACGGGTGTGATGATGATGAACATTGCGATGATGCGTGAACACGTTCGGCTTGCGGACATTTACCAGTTCATTCGCGACAATCGGTTCAAGCTCGTTCTTCCTGACCAAGACGTCGTAAATGGGCTGTATTGGGACAAGATCAAACCGGTCGACGGCTACCGCTACAACTATGATGCGCGCTATTATGACTTTTTGCAGCTTTTGCCCAACCCGAAACACGATTTAGCTTGGATTGAGGAAAACACCGTTTTTATCCATTATTGCGGCAAGGAAAAACCGTGGAAAGACAATTACAAAGGGGAGTTGGGGCGGTTTTACAAACGGTACAGCCAAGTGTTGGAGCTCGAGGGCGAGGCAACCATGTAGCGCGGCTTGGAGAAGCGTTGAACAAAGAAAGTCTCCCGCTTCCAGCCAAGCGGAGTGGAAGCGGTTCACAGGAACAAGGCGCCCCATAACAGCGAGGCGCCTTGTTCGGTTACTGTTTGCGCTCTTGCCGGCGGATGCCGGCTGCCGCAGCCCGTGCCTGTGCTTCAAGGTCTTCATGGTCGGCAAATTCTTCCGAGTATTCCACATCGATGCCGTCAGATTTCAGCTGTTTCGGCACTTGCGGCAAAGTCGCCTTGTTTTTGTCGCGTGTTCGTTGTCCGCGAGAACGGCCCATCCCCCATGCCCCCTATTCCAAAAGTGTGAATCGTACGATTCATTCATTAGGATGGCATGGACAGCGCCGCCGTATAAATAGCAATCGTTTCTAATGGCGCGCTTTTTTGGCTGTATAGCCGCCCGCCTGATCCGCCATTTTAAAATCGCGGGCGTAGCTGACTTCCTGTGCGCTCGTCAAGGTATGTTTCGCTTTTTCGCGTTTCCGTTTTTCCGCCATCGCTTGTTCCCTCGCTTTTCATCAATATTCCTTTAGTTCCATTTTGCGCAAAATCTTCCGTTTTTATGCATAAAAAAGAGGGCGTCCGTTTGGACAACCTCTTGTTCCGTCGATGCCGCCCCCTGAGCTTATGCCTCTTTGCGTTGTTCTTCATTATGGGCAAAGGAGGGATGGCGCATTGTATAAAGCGTGTAGTTGTCTTTTGTAATTTCGTACAAATTGTATACATCCGCGCCGATTTGTTCAAGCAGCGACTGCCGCGTTTCATTGGCGGGCGTGACGTACGGCAATTTTTCCGCCGCTTTGATCGAACGGACGTTGACTTTGCGAATGCGCAAAAATACTGTTTCGATCGACAGCTCATAAAACAGCTCATGGAAAAACGCTTCTTTGGCGCGCCGATTGTAACCGAGCCCGTGATACGGTTTGCCGAGCCATGTGCCTAAAAAGCCGGCGCCGTTTTGAATGTCAAAAAGGCTGATCGTGCCGATCGGGTTTCCCCATTCGTCCAAAATCGTGCGCGAAATCAGTTCGCCGCGTTCTTCCGCCTCAATAAGCTGCTTGGTCATGAATAAAAACTCTTCGTACGAGCGTGCCTTTTGGCGCACGAAAGGGAAGACGTCCGGATGCACCATCAACTCGTACAGCGCATGACAGTCTTGCAGCTCGCGTTTTTTCAACATGGCCAATCCCTCCTTTGGATGCCGAGGGCAGCCTCCCAGCGGGAACCCACCCTCGAAATTTTTTTATTAAAACTTCATTAAAAAAATTTCGGGGTGGGAATCGAACCCACTAGGACCAGCTTGAGCGCTGGTGGCGCACCATTTGCCTTCCCCTTGTTCCTGTGCGTATGCGGTTATTAGCGACAACTAGCCTAAGGTCTCCTTTATCATACACGATCGGAGGCAAAAAGGGAATTGTTTTTTTGTTAATTTTTTTTGAATATTTTTTGTTGGCCATGTGGCAAAAGCAAATCGGTGAGACTGTCTTCCAACGTTGGAAACGAAAAAACGAAGCCGGCTTGCAATAGCTTCTCTGGAAGGACGCGTTGCCCTTCGGTGACGAGCATGCTCATTTCACCAAGGAGAAGGCGAAGAGCCGAGATGGGAACCGGAAGCCAATGCGGGCGGCCAAGAAGGCGGGAGACCGTGCGGCCGAATTCGTCCATTTGCACTGGATCGGGTGCGGTGAAATTGATCGGGCCGGACAACTCCTCGCGTTCGATGATGTACGAGACCGCGCGCACGACGTCTTCAAGATGAATCCATGACAGCCATTGCCGTCCGTTGCCGATTGGGCCTCCGACAAACAACCGGTACGGCTTGATCATCATCGGCAGGGCGCCGCCATGCCGTGCAAACACGACGCCAAAGCGAGCGTAGATGGTGCGGATGCCAAGCAGTTCGATCGGATGGGCTGATGCTTCCCATGCTTGGACGGTCTGGGCTAGAAAGTCGCCGCCGTAATTGGTCGTTTGCTCGGTAAATGTCGCGGATTCGGAAGTGCCATAAATGCCGATGGCGCTGGCGTTGATAAACAACGACGGAGGACGGGACAATGAATTAATGTAGCGGCCCATCGCTTCGGTGGCGCGAAGGCGGCTTTCAAGGATGATTTCTTTTTGCTTCGCCGTCCAACGTTTTCGGTTGAGCGGTTCCCCGGCTAAATTTATGGCGACATCGATTGCCGTCGGCTTTTGGTTGTCGTCGAAAGAAAGGTAGCGGATGCGGCCTGTAGGAGGTTTGGAAGAGCGGGTGAAAATGTAAATCTCATGTCCTTGCTTGGAAAAATAGCGGGCGAGCGCCTGGCCGATCAAACCGGTACCGCCGTTGATGGCGATGCGCATCTTGATTCCCCTTCCATTGGTTTATTTTATGACTTCGCTTTTGGTGTCAGAAGTTCCTGCTTATGATACGATAAAAGATAAGGGGGACAAACATGGGAACGATTGCCGACATTGTCGTAACCGAACAAAATGCTGAACGATTTTGGATTGTCGTGCACCGTGACGGCGCACCGCCGTTGAGATTAACAGTTGATCAAGATGTATTGCTTCAATTCCGCTTGAAAAAAGGGATGGAGATCAGCGACGACTTGCTTCAACATATTGTGTATGCCGATGAGGTGAAAAAGGCGTATCAGCAGGCGCTTTACTTTTTAGCCCGCCGGATGCGTTCTGAGCACGAGGTTGTCGTACACCTTCGAAAAAAAGGATTTTCCGATCTCGTTGTAAAGGAAGTGCTCAAGAAGCTGCACAAGGAGCGGTATGTGGATGACGAGGCGTTTGCAGCTGCTTATGTGCGCACGCAAAAAAAGACGGCGGCGAAAGGGCCCCTTCTCGTCCGCGCGGAACTGGAACGGCTCGGCGTTCCGGACCGCTTGATTGAGCAGAGCTTGGCGGAGTATACGTTGGATGAACAGATGGCCGTCGCCCGCTCGCTTTACCAAAAGGCGAAAAAGCAGCGCCGGGCAGAATCAGAGCGCGTGTTTTTGGAACGGGTGCGGCAACAGCTGATGCGCAAAGGGTTTCCGCAGGAGGTGATCACCGCCGTTTTGGCGGATGGCAGTGTTCACACTGAACAAGAAGAATGGGAGGCGCTCCGTGTTCAGGCGGAGAAAGCACACCGCCGTTATGCGCACCACCCGCGGCCGCTTTATGAGCAAAAAATGCGCCAAGCCCTGTACCGAAGAGGATTCGCGCTTGATTTGATCAATGAATGGCTGCGCATGCACGGCGATGGGGAGTGATCTTGAACGAAAGGCTTGGGGGATAGTAGCGGTTTTGTTGGCGTGTTCAAAAAAGGAGGCTTGTCCATGAACAAAGGAGAACAAAAACGGTACAGCGAGATGACGAAAGAAGAACTGCAACAAGAAATCGCCATGTTGACGGAAAAAGCGCGCAAGGCGGAGCAGATGGGGATGGTGAACGAATACGCCGTCTACGAGCGGAAAATCGCCATGGCGAAGGCGTATATGCTCAATCCGGCTGATTTTCATCCTGGGGAGATTTATGAAATCGAAGGGGCGCCCGGCGAGTATTTTAAAGTGCGCTATTTAAAAGGAGTGTTTGCCTGGGGATGGCGGTTGAAAGGAAACGGAGAGGAGGAGGCGCTGCCGATTTCGCTGCTGCGCAAGCCGAATTTGCCATAAGACAAGATTGGCGACGAAAAAACGCGGTGTCATCCACCAAGGCCGGTTGGAAGGAAAGTTGGCTTCTCCACCGAAAGTCAGGGAGGACCTAGCATCGATGTTGTGGAAAAGCGGGCACGTTCATCACTGGCAAAAAGAACCTAGGGAGACTCCCCTCCCTAGGTTGGCTAGCTACGACTGCTTGCGCGTCTGCCGCTCTAAAATGATGAGGTCAAGCGTTTGTTGTGTTTCGCCGTTTACTTGGGAGTGGGCGTGTTTTGGATTAGCCCACGGCTGTTGAAACGGATTGGAGTAAAAGTTGTCATAAAATTTTTTGCGCCGATGGTGACCCATGACTGTTCACCTCGCTGCGGAATGTGCCGGGGGAGTGCGGCGAACGATGCCGTGCTCCCCCTTCATGTTAAAAGAAATCGCTTCGTTCGCCGGAGGCGCGCATCCGTTCTTGCGGGTGGGTGTTGGTCGTGCCGTCGGCCCGCTTCGAGGCGTACTCGGCCTTGGCGCGCGGTTCGCCTTCGAACTTGTTGTTGTTTTGGTTCGGGAAGTTGTGCGCTTTGTTCCGCACGGCACATCCCTCCTTGACGGCGTGCTCGTGTTGGATGGCCAACACGTATTTTTATTATGGGACACCCTCTGGCGCTTATGTGTGGCAATGATTGGGGTGGAGCCCATCAGCCGTTTGGAGCAAGTTCGAGCTTTTTGCGCAGTTTGCCTTCACTGAAAATCCAGCCGGTGTATGAGCTGACAATATTGAGGTCGCGGTCGAGCTGGACGACAGCGACAAACGGGTAATACTCTTTGCTTCGATAGCGTAAATCAGTAAAGCGCACTTCGTAGTAATCATCGTATTCATTCATTTCCCAACGGTAAACCGGGGAAAAAGATAAGAAAGCGGCGATATTTTTATCGCGTTTGGCAGCGTTCATCACCGGATGGTCGGGAAGCGGGCGCTTTTGGAAGCGGTCAAGGATGATGAGCTCGCCGCGTTTGACGCGGGCGACGTAAAATTCGTCGCAGGTTGAAATGGCTAAATGCCATTCGCGCGGCCGCCATGTCGGTACGGTGATGATCTCGGTCACCCCGGTGATCGAGGCGCGCACGAGCTGTTTGATGTTGGCCTGCTGGCGGAAGCGAATCCCATAATACGCAGCGATAAGCACGTAGACGACAAGAAACGTATAACCGAGATGGGCGCCGAGAAACAAGCCGCCGACGCCAACCAAATGAAGCCCAAAAATGACGGGATCAAACGTATGAATCACGCCAAGGGCGATCCATTTTTTTGTAAATGGGCGCAACGCCTGGGTTCCGTAAGAGTTAAAAATGTCAACCAACACGTGCAAGGCGACGGCAATAAACGTCCAAAGCCAAACACGAAGCCAATCCGTTTTCGGATAGATGGCAGCCATTATGCTGACGATGAGTAGCGGCCAAAGAACGACGGCGGGAATCGAATGGGTGATGCCGCGATGGTTGCGAATATATTTGGCGTTGTTGCGCAATTTGAAAATCGTATCGATATCCGGCGCTTGCGAGCCAGCAAGCGCGCCGATCAACACGGCGTGGGATAAGAGCGGATCGTGGGCGATCGCAGGGTCAAGTGAAGCAAGACTGCCGAGCGCCACCCCCATCAAAACATGTGTGCCTGTATCCAACGTGAAGGCGCCTCCTTCTTGCAGCATCGTTGCATGTTCGGTATGGAAACTGTCTGTTGTCTCTTGGCCGGAGCACTTCTTTGTTTTTCATGCCACTATTAGTATGTCCCACCTTGCTTTCCGCCAATAACCGTTTAAGGCATTGGCGGAAAGGAGGCGAGAGACAAAACAAGGCTATGGCTAGTGTATCATAGGGCGACAATCGTTGGCGAGAGGCGGAACGATCCATTTCACAACATGTCGAAAAAGGAAACGATTGATAGAGAGCGGGGTGAAAACAGGATGCAAGCCGCTCGTCAGACGAAAAGGGAATCGCTTCAGTCAACAAACGAAAAGCGCCCCGCATGAGGCGGGGCGTTTCGTTGATCACCTCGAATCGAAAAGCTCCCCACTTCAACGTCTATGGTATCGGTGTAAGTGGGGAAGCATTCCATGCTGCTGGAAGATCTGTTCGCCATCCGTTCTTTTGGCGCTCATTGGTCAACTGTCCTTTTCTCTGCCAACCGATCGATTAGCCGTCATTTCTGAACTGTTTGCCGATCGCTTTGAGAGCGGACAGAAAAAAGCGGATTGCGCGGTTGATGTCCGGGTCATTGATGGCTTTAAGCAAATCAAACAACCCGACTTTTTTTGTTTCGACAGAGTGCTGTTCGTATGCCTCCATCACGCCGGCGGCGATGTGCTCAAGCAGCTTTGCTGTTTTCTCCGGATCAAGTGAAGCGGCAAGACCAGCCAGGGCGAACGCATGGTTGATCATCGTTGTCACCGGTTTTTGATTGAGCTGGCCAACGACGATTTTGGCTACGTCTTCCCGCGCTTTCAACAAGGCGTTGGCCGCTTCGAGCAAGCCGCTTTCGTGAAGCTGCTCGATGAACGCCAAGAGCTCGCGGACCGCCTCTTCGCTGTCGCCGACCGCCGCTTTCAGTTTGGCCAAAGCTTCGGCCCGTTTTTCTTCCTCGGTCAGTTGGCGCTTCTGAATGGTGGTAATCGGTTTAGCCACCGATTTTCACCCCCTTGGTTTCCTCGGTGAGCGGCACGTAATCGCGGCGCCGCCATTTCCGTTCAACTTCCACCCCGTTTTGCGGATGCCGTTTTTTAAAGCGCGGGTTTGTGCGCGGCAGCGGCGTCCTGCCGGATCGTTCGATCACTTCCATGCGCACGCGCGCTTGTTTGTAGGCCGGCGTGTTCGTGCGATGGTCGGTCTGCGGACCGGTTAACATATTAATGGCGCTTTCATTGGCGGTGGAGTGCATCGGCAAGAACAGCTCATTGCCTCTGACCCGATCGGTGACAAGCACGCGCACGTTGACGCGGCCGTACGGCGAGATGAGCCGGACGAGCGCCCCGTCCTCAATGCCGCGCTCGTTGGCGAGTTCCGGCGACACTTCGACGAACACTTCCGGGAATTTGTGCTCGATGCCTTTGGATTTATACGTTAAATTCCCTTCATGGAAGTGTTCAAGCAGCCGGCCGTTGTTGACGAGCAAATCGTATTCTTCCGGGTATGGCACCGGTTCGACCCAATCGGCCAGCGCAAAGCGGGCTTTGCCATCCGGGAAGTTGAACCGCTCTTTGTACAAAAGCGGGGTATCCGCGCCGTCATAGCTGCCCCAACATAAGCTGTTCCAGCCCTCGAGCCGGTCGTAATGCGCCTGCGAATAGAGCGGGGCGAGGCTGGCGATTTCGTCCATGATTTCTTTCGGACCGGCGTAATTCCAGTCGGCGCCAAGCCGTTTGGCAATTTCTTGAATGATCCACCAGTCTGGCTTGGAGTCGCCAAGCGGCTCGAGCGCTTGGTAAAACCGTTGGATGCGGCGCTCGGTGTTTGTGAATGTTCCTTCTTTTTCCAAACTTGGCGCGGCCGGCAAGATGACATCAGCAAATTGCGCCGTTTTGGACAAGAAAATGTCTTGAACGACGACAAAGTCGAGCTTCGCCAACGTCTCTTGCACGTGGTTGGCGTTGCAGTCAACAAGCGCCATATCTTCGCCGACGATATACATCGCTTTCAGCTCGCCGCGCTCGGCCGCTTCAAGCATTTGGATGTTGTCAAGCCCTGGTTTTGCATCGATGCGGACGCCGTACGCTTTTTCAAACTTCGCCCGCGCCTCATCATCGGTGACATGTTGGTAGCCAGGCAGCCAGGCAGGAAGCGAGCCCATGTCGCAGGCGCCTTGCACATTGTTATGGCCGCGCAATGGGAACGCGCCCGTCCCCGGACGGCCGTAGTTGCCGGTTGTAAGCAGCAAGTTGGAAATCGCCGCCGATGTGTCGCTGCCGCCCGTGTTTTGCGTCACGCCCATGCCCCAGAGGACACACGTGCCGTCCGCTTCGTGAATCATTTCAGCGATGCGGATGAGATCGGCTTTGGCGACGCCGGTGACTTGTTCGGCATAGTCAAGCGTATATTTTTCAAGCAGTTGCCTAAATTCATCAAAGAAATGGACGCGCTCGCGAATGAACGCTTCATCGTGCCAGCCTTGGTCGATGATGTATTTGGTCACGGCCATCAGCCATACTTGGTCGGTGCCTTGTTTCGGACGGATGAACAAATCGGCCCGCTCGGCCATTTCATTGCGGCGCAAGTCGGCGACGATCAGTTTTTGCCCAAACAGTTTATGCGCCCGCTTGACGCGGGTGGCGATGACCGGATGTCCTTCCGCGGGGTTGGCACCGATGATGATGACCAAGCCGGCGGAAGCGATGTCATGAATCGTGCCGGAATCGCCGCCCATCCCGACCGTGCGGAACAGGCCGTCCGTCGCCGGCGACTGGCAATAGCGCGAACAGTTGTCAACGTTGTTCGTTTCAAATACTTGCCGCGCCAACTTTTGCATTAAATAGTTTTCCTCGTTGGAAATTTTCGAGGAGGAAATAAAGCCAATGGCATTGCCGCCGTATTGTTGCTTAATGGCGCCAAGCTTTTCAGCCACTAGATCGAGTGCTTCTTCCCACGTCGACTCGACGAACACGTCGCCTTTGCGGATGAGCGGCTTCGTCAGGCGCTCTTCGCTGTTGACGAAATCCCAGCCGAATTTTCCTTTGACGCATGTGGAAATCGCGTTGACCGGCGCTTCGGAAACCGGCTGGATTTTTAAAATCTTGCGCCCTTTCGTCCACACTTCAAACGAACAGCCGACGCCGCAGAACGTGCAAACCGTTTTCGTCTTTTTGATCCGCTGTTCGCGCATGGCGGCCTCGATTTCAGAAATGGCGAAAATGCTCGTATAGTTTGGCTCGACTTCTTTGACAAAATCGATCATCGGGTTGAGGACGTCTTTGTCCAAGCCGGTGAGAAAGCCCGCTTCGCCAAGCATCGATTTTTCCATTAAGGCGTTGCACGGGCAGACAGTGACGCAATGCCCGCAGCTGACGCATGACGATTCGTTGATCGGCACACCGCCATCCCAAACGACGCGCGGCCGTTCCGCTTCCCAGTCAATCGAGAGCGTTTCGTTCACTTGCAAGTTTTGGCAAGCCTCCACACACTGCCCGCAGGCGATGCATTGGTTCGGGTCGTAGCGGTAGAACGGATGCGACATGTCCACCTCGGACGGGTCGACTTTCGGCCGGTACGGATACGTTTGATGTTCGATTTGCATCATTTCCGCTGTGTTGTGCAGCTTGCAGTTGCCGTTGTTGTTGTCGCACACCGTACAGTAGAGGAGATGGTTCTCCAACAGGCGGTCCATCGCTTCTTTTTGTGCGGCCTTTGCCCGCGGCGAGCCGAGCTCGACGACCATGCCGTCCGCAACCGGCGTCGAACAGGCGCGAAGAAGCGTGCCGTTGATCTCGGCAATGCATGTGTCGCACGTTTGAATGGCGCCAAGCTCCGGCGTGTAACAAACTTGCGGATGCCCAATGCCGTGTTCATTGGCGACTTCCAAAACGGTCATCCCTTGTTTGGCGCGATACGTGCGTCCGTTGATGGTCAATGTCACCATGGATGGTTCCATTCTCGCTCCCCCTTTTTCAAAAATAAAACTCCACCAACGATGCGTGCTTCATCGTGGTGGAGTAGTTCTTTAGCATGGCGATACTAAACAACCAATCCATCGTTTTGGCGACTTCGTAGAAAAATCACAAGGTCATGACCTTGCCTTATGATTTTTCCACTATGTATACATTTGCTATAGTTTATTATAGTACGGCAAAACGAAGAACACAACGGATGGGCCGGAACTTTTTCTGGTGGCTTTCGGAAAGGGGGGAAGAAAAATGTCCAAAAAAGAAGCCGCTTTCAACGACATTGTGCGCAAAGTGCGCAAACAGCTGTTTGGCAAAGGGCCGGAACGGATTAAAACGTATTTTGTCGACAACTTGGCGATTACGATTTTGCACGGCAATTTAACGCCGACGGAAAAATTTATCGCCCGCACCCCGGAAGGCCGGGAGATGGTGCACGCGGCGAGAACGAAAATGATTCAAGACGTGTACGCCCAACATGTGCCGGACGGCATGGAAGAGCTCATCGGTTCGAAGCTTCTTTATTTGTTCAGCGACATTAAAGTGGAAGAAGATATGGCCGTGTCCGTATTCGTGTTTGAAAAACCGATTGAATTGTGACAAATTTGTGAACAAAACGGTTGTCTTTCCCCGCTGTTCATGGTATGCTTATGGCGTAGATGAAGAAAGAAGCCTTGCCGGCTAAACGATTTTGCCGCTTGGACGGCAGGTTTCTCAACTAGGTGAGCGTTGGTTTCGCTACAGAAGCGCTGGGCGCAAACTACCGCCGCTTTTCGCTGACAGGGGCAAACAGTGCCTTTGTCCGGAAGGCGGCGGTTTTATTTTGGTGGAAAGGGGGGATGGCAAGGGTGAGCGGATTTGCGGCGAAACGGCGGCCGATTGTGAAATACCGGAACGGACGCTTGGTTGAGGAAGAGGACGAGATCGCGCTCGAGTTTCCGTTGACCATAATGGTCAACGGCGAGGAGTTTGCGACGATCGTTTGCACGCCCGCGCATCTCGATGAACTGGTGATCGGATTTTTAGCCGCGGAAGGAGCCATTCGGACGTATAGCGACATCAAAGCGATGACGATCGATGGGGAGCGGGGGTTTGCGTACGTCGAGCTCGCCGCAGGGGGACTGCCGGCCAAACAGTTTTATGCGAAGCGATTCATCGGCTCGTGCTGCGGAAAAAGCCGCCAGTTTTATTTTTACAACGATATGAAAACGGCGAAAACGATTGTCGGCGGCATTACCGTGAAAGCGGATGACTGCATTCGCCTCATGGAAGCGCTGCACGATCAGTCGACGGACTTTGCGGCGACGGGGGGACTGCACAATGCCGCGCTCGCTACACCGAATGGGATGGTCGTCGTCCGTTCCGACATCGGGCGTCATAATGCGCTTGATAAGTTGTACGGCTATTGCCTGCGCCATCAAGTGGCGATGAAAGACAAGCTGATTGTATTCAGCGGCCGCGTCTCGTCGGAAGTGCTTTTAAAAGCGGCGAAAATGGGCGTGAGCGTCTTGCTCTCGAAGTCGGCGCCGACGACGCTCGCTTTGGATCTCGCCGACGAGCTCGGCATTACCGTGGTCGGCTTTTTGCGCGGACAAGCGTTTAACGTGTATACGCATGAGAAGCGGATTATCAGTGGATGAAAGGGGAAAAGAGGCGATGAAAAACCGTTGGCTCATTGCGCTGTCGGCCGTTGGCATTCATCTTTCGATTGGGTCGGTGTATGCATGGAGCAATTTTACCAACCCGCTAAAACAATTGTTTGGTTGGTCGGACCAAGAAGTAGCGCTCACGTTTAGCATCGCGATTTTGTTTTTAGGCTTGTCGGCTGCGTTCCTCGGCCATTTTGTGGAAAAACACGGACCGCGCAAATCGGGACTATTGGCTGCTATTTTCTTTGGCCTCGGGGTGACTGGTTCTGGATTGGCGGTGGCGCTCGGTTCTAAATATCTTCTGTATCTGTTTTACGGCGTTTTAGGCGGGATCGGGCTTGGCGTCGGGTATATTGCGCCTGTGTCGACGCTTGTCAAATGGTTTCCGGACCGGCGCGGGTTGGCTACGGGGCTGGCGATCATGGGGTTCGGGTTCGCGGCAGCCATCGCGAGTCCCGTCATGAACAGCTTGATTGCATCCGTGGGCGTTCAGAATACGTTTTTTATTTTGGGGATTACATACTTTGTCATTATGGTGCTATCTTCGCTTTATTTAGAAAAACCGCCAGAAGGCTGGCTGCCGGAAGGATTTCAGGAAAAAGTGAAGGCCGGAAAAGCGAAACCTTCGCTAGATTTGGCGCAGCTTGCGGCCAATGAGGCGGTGAAAACAAGACGGTTTTGGTATTTATGGCTGATGTTGTTTATCAATGTGACATGCGGCATTGCCGTTTTGGCGGTGGCGAAACCGCTGGCAGTGGAAAGCATCGGCATCAGCCAAGCCGCCGCGGCGGCATTAGTTGGCGCCATCGGAGTGTTTAACGGGTTGGGACGCATCGGCTGGGCGTCGGCTTCGGATTATATCGGCCGTCCCAATACGTATACGGCGTTTTTCGTTTTGCAAATTTTGATTTTCTTCCTGTTGCCGAACGTGTCCATCAAATGGTTGTTTGTGGTGATGCTGACGATTGTGTATACGTGCTACGGCGGCGGATTCGCCTGTATTCCGGCGTACATCGGCGATTTGTTTGGAACAAAGCAGCTCGGTGCCATCCATGGTTATATTTTGACCGCTTGGGCCGCGGCTGGCCTCGTCGGACCGATGTTTGCCGCGTATATTAAAGACACGACCGGTTCGTATGAAGGAAGTTTGGCCTTTTTTGGCGGATTGTTTGTCATCGCTTTCATCATCTCGCTGCTTGTGCGCATCGATATTCGCCGATTGCGTGCCCAACATGAACAAATCGCCTATGTTTCGGCGGCCAAGGAAAGTTGAGAACGATGTCCTTTTGCTCCCTCGGCGTGCGGCAAGCCACGCCGGGGGTTTTTTGATATAATAAAATAAATATCGATCATAGACATCATGGGGGAAACTTTGAATGACAAGAGAAACAGAGCGATTTCCAGCGCGCGAGTTTCAGCGCGATTTGCTTGACTGGTTCGCCCGCGAGCGCCGCGACCTGCCGTGGCGGAAAGACCGCGACCCATATAAAGTATGGGTGTCGGAGGTGATGCTGCAGCAGACGCGCGTCGAGACGGTCATTCCGTATTTTGAACAGTTTATCGAGCGGTTCCCGACGCTGGAGGCGCTCGCTGACGCTGAGGAGGACGAGGTACTGAAGGCGTGGGAAGGGCTCGGCTATTACTCGCGCGTGCGCAATCTGCACGCGGCGGTGAAAGAAGTCAAAGAGCGGTACGACGGCAAAGTGCCGGACGATCCAGATGAATTTTCTAGGCTGAAAGGAGTCGGGCCGTATACGGTCGGGGCGGTGTTGAGCCTCGCCTACGGCGTCCCGGAGCCAGCGGTTGACGGCAACGTCATGCGCGTCTTGTCGCGTCTGTTTCTCGTGACAGACGACATTGCCAAAGCCTCGACGAGAAAACGGTTTGAACAAATGGTCCGCGAAATGATGGCGTATGAACATCCGGGGGCATTCAATGAAGCGTTGATCGAGCTTGGCGCCCTTGTTTGCACGCCGCGCCGCCCGTCGTGCCTGCTATGCCCGGTGCAAGCCTACTGCCGGGCGTTCGCCGAAGGGGTAGCGGAAGAGCTGCCGGTAAAAACGAAAAAAACAGCGGTCAAACAAGTGCCGCTCGCGGTGGCGGTGCTGGTCGATGATGAAGGCCGCGTGCTTATCCGCAAGCGCGACAGCTCCGGCTTGCTTGCGAATTTATGGGAATTTCCCAGCTGCGAAACGGCCGGCGCGGATGGAAAAAAGACGCTTGAGCAAATGGTTGGGGAGCAATACGGCTTGCAAGCGGAGCTTACAGAAGCGATCACTTCGTTTGAGCACGCGTTTTCCCATTTAGTCTGGAAGTTGACGGTCTTTCCCGGCCGCCTGATCAGCAGCAAGTCCGTCAAAGAGCCGCTTCGGCTTGTGTCTGAAGATGAGCTTGAAGCGCACGCTTTTCCGGTGTCCCAGCAGCGCGTTTGGCGCGAATACAAAAAATGGGCGGGCCGAGTGCGCCGCCCCGATTAATCAGGCACCGGCATCGTGCCGTGTGTATACGTTGCTTCACGGCGCCCAAGGCCGCCGCGTGCTTCGATTTCTTCGATGATTTCGCGGTGAATCGTCTGCCCTTCGACGTTTAAATACGGAGCGATTTGTTGGAATGAATGATGAAAATAAGCAAGTTCGTCATCGGTCCATTCCGTTTTCGGAATCATCGCCAGCTCGGTCATGTCCCGGCCGACATACATAGGCAGCCCCTCCCTCGTCTATGGAATTCGGCTATATTATATGTATAAGGAGTGAAAAACATGAGCGGAAAAGTAGCGGTCGTCACCGGCAGCAGCCGCGGCATCGGCAAAGCGATCGCCTTGCGGCTGGCCAAGGAAGGATACGATATTGTGGTCAACTACGCCCGAAGCAAAACCGCCGCCGAAGAAACGGCGCGTGAAATTGAAGCGCTCGGGAGAAAAGCGCTCGTCGTGAAAGCGAACGTTGGCGACGTTGAGAAAATTCGCGCCATGTTCGCCCAAGTCGATGAGGTGTTTGGGCGGGTCGACGTGCTCGTGAACAATGCCGCCTCCGGCGTGCTGCGTCCGGCGATGGAATTGGAAGAAACGCATTGGAACTGGACGATGAACATCAACAGCAAAGCGCTGTTGTTTTGCGCGCAGGAAGCGGCTAAAAGAATGGAGCAAGTCGGCGGCGGGAAAATTGTCAGCATCAGTTCGCTCGGATCGATCCGCTATTTGGAAAACTATACGGCGGTCGGTGTCTCGAAAGCGGCGCTTGAAGCGCTGACCCGCTACTTGGCGGTCGAGCTGGCGCCGAAAAACATCGCGGTGAACGCCGTTTCTGGCGGAGCGGTCGATACCGATGCGCTGAAGCATTTCCCGAATCGCGATGAACTCCTCGCTGACGCCGCGGCGAACACGCCGGCCGGCCGCCCGGTCAAACCGGAAGATCTCGTCAATGCTGTAATGTTTTTATTGTCGGATGCCGCTGAGATGATCCGGGGGCAGACGATCATTGTCGACGGTGGAAGATCTTTACTGTTGTAACGCCAACGGATAGAACGATCACCTCCGGGGCATAGTAAGGCATGTGGAGGTGAGAACAATGGCTAAACAACCCAATAAAACAGCAGCTGGCACGAATATTCAAGAAGTAAGACAACAAAATGCGCAATCGGCTCAAGCCGCTCAAGCCGGTCAATTTGCGACGGAATTTGCGGCTGAGACGGATGTACAACACGTCAAACAACAAAACGCGCAAGCGGAAGCCCGCAAAGCGCAAAACGTCAATCAATAACGGCTCCTCATGGGGAGCTTAGCGCCTGTTGAACGCCGAACGGCACACGCGGCCGAAAGAGCGAAGGCGACAGGCTGAAGGGAAAAAAGCAGGGGCGGCGCGCCTCTGCTTTTTTTGTCGACAAAAGTTGTCATCTCTTTACAAGATTAGAGAAAGGGATTTGCGGATGAGGCCGCGAAATGATGAAAGAAAACCGTACCGCAAAGGGGAAGGAAGAACGGGATGGAGATGAAGTGCGCATGGACGAATGTAGGTGACGAGGTGCTGTTTTGGCAACAGGAGATGGAGCGTTGTGAGGAGATCACCCGCCAGCTGGATGAACTCGAACGTGAAGCGCCGACCGCTGCCTTGCGCGAGGAAGTGCGGCAAATGAAACGGGAGGTGGAGGCCATCCGCCGCGTGTTTTTAGGGCAGATGGCATCCGGCGTCTAACGGACAGGCCGCGTCTTTGAGCCAAGCTCTAGTTGCCTTTTTCTCAACAGGGCGGCCTGCTTTTCTTTTGCAAAAGGAACAGGGTATAATATAACGAAGAAGCTCCCAACGGAAAGTAGGGAAGAATGATGCCGGCTTACCCTCGGGAAGGGAAAATCATTCAAATCCATAGCTACAAACATAATGGGGCGATTCATCGCATTTGGCGGGAGACGGTCGTGTTAAAAGGAACGCCATCGTATGTGATCGGCGGCAATAACAAAACACTCGTCATGGAAGCGGACGGCCGGACGTGGGTGACGCGCGAACCGGCGATTTGTTTTTTTCACGCCAAACATTGGTTTAACATTATTGCCATGATTCGTGAGGACGGAGTGTACTACTATTGCAATTTAAGCTCGCCGTTTGTTTGGGACGAAGAAGCGCTGAAGTATATCGATTATGATTTGGATATTAAAGTGTTCCCGGATATGACGTACATGTTGCTAGATGAAGACGAGTATGAGCGGCACCGGCGCGAAATGCACTATCCGGATGTGATCGACCGCATTTTAAAAAACAACGTTCAAAAATTGATTGGTTGGATTAAGGAACGGAAAGGGCCGTTTGCGCCCGAGTTTATCGACAAATGGTACGGAGTGTTTCAGGCGTACCAAAATTGATCCCCCTCCCGCCTATGCAGAGGCGGGGATTGCTGGGAACATCCGCCCCACAGCAGGTTGTCAGCTAAGCCATTCTCGTGCGTCCCACGGTTGGCCTGCCTTGCTAACGCTTATGCTGAAAAGCAGGGGGCCTCGATGTGACGCCAACCGACATGCCTCTCCCGCTGATCGCTGCGCCCTTCGCGCGCTTGGAGCAGGAGTTTTCGTTCGGAACTATGATATAATGATAAAGTCAACGAGGGGGTGTTTCATCATCCTCTCGTTATTATTTTTTCTTTTCTAATAATTTTATTTTTTTATAATATTATATTGTGTTAGAAAACAATACATGGCATAATCTTATTCAGAGAGCAAAAGTTTCATCAAAATCGAATGAGAGAAGGGGAGCGTGATGGGAAAAAAGATTTTACTGGAAGTACGTGGGCTTCGGACGTCTTTTTTTACGGACGACGGGGAGATTCCGGCGGTTGACGGTGTCGATTTTTTCCTCCAAGAAGGTGAGGTGCTCGGCGTCGTCGGCGAATCGGGCTGTGGAAAAAGCGTCACATCCCTGTCGATTATGGGGCTATTGCCAAAAGGGATCGGCAAAGTGGTCGGCGGCGAGATTTTGTTTAAAGGGGAGAATCTAGTGGAAGCCTCCGAGCGGCGGATGAAGCAAATCCGCGGCAACGAGATCGCGATGATTTTTCAGGAACCGATGACTTCTTTAAATCCGCTGTTTACTATTGGTGACCAATTGGTTGAAGCGATTCGTATACATACGAAAATAGGAAAAAAAGAAGCGCGAGTGCGGGCGGCGGAGATGTTGAAGCTTGTCGGGCTGCCGCGAGCTGAGCAAATGTTGGACGAATACCCGCATCAGCTGTCTGGCGGCATGCGCCAGCGGGTGATGATTGCGATGGCCATGCTGTGCCGTCCGGCGCTCTTGATCGCGGACGAGCCGACGACGGCGCTTGATGTGACCATTCAGGCGCAAATTTTAGCGTTGATGAAAGAATTGAACCGGACGTTTGGCACAGCGGTGATGATGATTACCCATGATCTGGGTGTTGTCGCTGAGCTGTGTGACCGCGTGATCGTCATGTACGCTGGCCAAATCGTGGAAGAGGGAAGCGTTCGCGATATTTTCCGCCATCCGCAGCATCCGTACACCGCCGGCCTGATTCGCTCGATCCCGGATATCCGCGGCAAAAAGGAGCGGCTATACTCCATACCGGGCCAAGTGCCAAAACCCGGAGCGGTCCGCCGCGGCTGCCGATTTGCTGACCGGTGCGAATGGGTAGTTGACCGCTGTCGCCAAGAAGATCCGCTATTGTACGAAACGGGGGAACAAGGCCATCGCGCCCGTTGCTTTTTGGCGTTAGAGAAGGGAGGGCTAGCCGATGAGCGAACCGCTGCTCGAAGCGAAAGGGCTTAAAAAATACTTTCCTATTACTGGGGGAGTTTTTGGAAAACAAATTGGGACGGTCAAAGCGGTCGATGATGTGACATTCACCGTGTACCGCGGCGAGACGCTCGGCATTGTCGGCGAGTCCGGCTGCGGCAAGTCGACGACGGGGCGAATGCTGCTGCGGCTCATTGAGCCGACGGACGGTTCGATCGTATTTGAAGGGAAACATGTAACCGCTTTATCAAAAGCGGAGCTGCGCCGACTGCGGCGCGATATGCAAATGATTTTTCAAGATCCGTTCGCCTCGCTCAATCCGCGCCATACGGTCGAAAAGATCTTGGAAGAGCCGCTCATTGTCCACGGCATGGGATCGAAAGAAGAGCGGAAGCGGCGGGTGCGGGAGATGCTTGAGGTGGTCGGGCTCGGTTCGTATCATGCTAAGCGCTATCCGCATCAGTTCAGCGGCGGCCAGCGCCAGCGCATCGGCATCGCGCGGGCGCTGATGACCCATCCGAAACTGATCATCGCCGATGAACCGGTGTCAGCGCTTGATGTCTCCATTCAGGCGCAAGTGCTCAATTTACTTGAAGATTTGCAAAGGCAGTTTGGCCTTACATACATTTTCATCGCCCATGATTTAGGGGTCGTTCGCCATATCAGCGACCGGGTCGGCGTCATGTATTTGGGCCGTATGGTTGAACTGGCGGACAGCGAGTCGTTATACGAATCGCCGAAGCATCCCTATACACAGGCGCTTTTGTCCGCTGTGCCGATTCCAGATCCTGATCATAAAAGAGAACGGCAATTGCTTTCCGGTGATTTGCCAAACCCGGCAAATCCACCACAAGGATGCGCCTTCCATACGCGCTGCGCATTCTGTATGGACATTTGCCGCGAGCAGCGTCCGGAATGGCGAGAAGTGGCCCATGGCCATTACGTTGCTTGCCATTTATACGAAACAACAGGTGAGCAGCGTGATGATAAACAAATGGAACACAAGGGGGAAGCGCGATGAGGAAAAAACCATGGTTAACCTGGCTGGTCATGATGCTGGCTGTGACGCTTGTTCTTGCCGGCTGCGGCAAGTCGAAGCAAACCGCAGGGGGCGGCAGTGACAAACCGTCGACTCAGGATACGCTCGTGTACGGGCGCGGCGGTGATTCGGTATCGCTCGATCCAGCGACCGTGACGGACGGGGAGTCGCTGAAAGTGACGAAAAATATTTTTGATACGCTGCTGGACTACAATGACAACGATACGTCCGTCAAGCCGGCGTTGGCGACGGAATGGACGATTTCGAAAGATGGACTGACCTATACGTTTAAGCTGCGCCAAGGTGTCAAGTTTCACGATGGGACGGAGTTTAACGCCGATGCCGTCGTCTTTAACTTCGAACGGTGGGCCAACGGCAACGCCGACAAGTTTCCGTATTACGGATCGATGTTTGGCGGCTACAAGCAGGATGACAGCCATGTGATTAAAGAAGTAAAGGCGCTCGACAAGTACACGGTGCAATTTGTGCTGAAACGCCCGCAAGCGCCATTTTTGAAAAATCTTGCCATGACCCCGTTTGCCATCGCCAGTCCAGAAGCGGTGAAAAAATATGGTGACAAGTTTGGTGAACACCCAGTCGGGACCGGCCCGTTCGTCTTTAAAGAGTGGAAGCGGAACGAACGGATCGTGCTGGAAAAAAATAAAGACTATTGGGAAAAAGGCTATCCGAAGCTGAACCGGCTCATCTTCGTTTCCATTCCAGACAACTCGGCGCGCCTCAATGCGCTCTTAAAAGGCGAGATCGACATCATGGAAGACTTGAATCCGACGGACTTAAAACAGGTGGAAGGAAACAAAGAGTTTCAAATTTTCAAGCGTCCGTCGATGAACGTCGCCTATGTCGGGCTGACGGCGACAAGAGGGCCGCTGAAAAACAAGTTGGTTCGCCAAGCGTTGAACTACGCGGTTGACAAGAAAGCGATCATCGATGCGTTTTACGCCGGCCAGGCGGAACCGGCAAAAAATCCGATGCCGCCGAGCATCCCGGGTTACAACGATGCGATTCAAGACTATCCGTTTGATTTGAATAAAGCGAAAGAGCTGCTGGCGAAAGCGGGTTATCCGAATGGCTTCGAAATCGAACTGTGGGCGATGCCGGTGCCGCGTCCGTATATGCCGGATGGGCAAAAAATCGCTGAGGCCATTCAAGCGAATTTTGCCAAAATCGGCGTCAAAGCGAAAATCGTGACGTATGAATGGGCGACCTATTTAGACAAACTCGCCAAAGGAGAAGCGGACGCCTTCCTGCTTGGCTGGACGGGCGACAACGGCGATGCGGATAACTTCTTATATGCGCTCCTTGACAAAGACAGCATTGGCAGCAACAACTACACCTATTTCTCGAACGATGAGCTGCATAAAATTTTGGTCGAAGCGCAAACGGTGAGCGATGAAAACAAACGGAACGAACTGTATAAAAAAGCGCAAGAGATCATTAAAGAGGAAGCGCCATGGATTCCGCTCGTCCATTCGACTCCGCTGTTGGCCGGCAAGGCGAATATTCAAGGCTTTAACCCGCACCCGACCGGTTCGGATAAGTTTACGAAAGTCGAGTTTCGATAATCGACTGAGAGAGGGGAAGGAGCGCATCTTCCCCTCTTTGTTTGCCGCATGTTAAGGGAGGGAGAGTCAGGTGCTGTCGTATGTTGTGAGAAGGGTGTTGATGGTGATCCCGGTGTTGTTTGGCATGTCGCTTGTCGTCTTTTTTATGATCCGAGCCATTCCAGGCAACCCGGCGCAAGTCATTTTAGGGCAAAAAGCGACGAAAGAGGCTGTAGCCGCTTTGACTCATAAACTCGGGTTGGATGAGCCTTGGTACGTGCAGTATGTCAAATATATCGGCGGCTTGCTGCGGGGGGACCTAGGGGAATCCATCCGTACGGGAGCGCCTATCGCAAAGGAAATCTGGCCGTATTTAGCAGCAACGATCGAACTGTCGCTGGCGGCGATGCTCATTGCCGTGATCATCGGCGTAAACGCCGGCATTATCAGTGCTTGGTTTCAAAATTCATGGTTTGATTATATTGCGATGGTATTGGCGCTGATTGGGGTGTCGATGCCGATCTTTTGGCTTGGCTTAATGGAGCAATGGCTGTTTTCCATCCAGCTCGATTGGCTTCCGACAGCAGGACGGGAAGATGTGCGCAACCCGATTGAGCCGATCACCCATCTGTATTTGATCGATACACTTCTATCTGGGAATACCGATCAGTTTTGGCAAGTTGTTCAACATCTTGTCTTGCCGAGCATGGCTCTAGCGACGATCCCGATGGCGATTATCGCCCGAATGACGCGTTCGAGCATGTTGGAAGTGATGAAATCCGACTACATTCGCACTGCCCGCGCGAAAGGGTTAAGCATGTTTTGGGTTGTGTACAAACATTCGTTGAAAAACGCGATTATTCCCGTATTGACGGTGATCGGGCTGCAGACGGGGCTGCTGCTTGGCGGAGCGATTTTGACGGAAACGATTTTCAGCTGGCCCGGCATCGGACGCTATATTTATGATGCGATCGGGTACCGCGATTATCCGGTGATTCAATCGGGGATTTTGATCATTGCCACCATTTTTATTTTCATTAATTTAATCGTGGATTTGCTTTATGCGATCATTGATCCACGTATTAAGTACAATTAAAGGGGGAGCGCCTATGGCTGAACTAGCGCGCACACCGGCAACACCGCCGACGGCAATGGGGGAGACGGAATCCGTTTCTTTATGGAAAGAAGCGTGGCGGCGGTTTCGAAAAAATAAAATCGCTTTGGTTGGTGCTGGGATCGTTTTCTTTTTTATCCTTGTCGCCATCTTGGCGCCGTGGCTGGCGCCATATGATTATAAAGACCAACAGTTGGCCGAGCGGCTGCAGCCGCCTTCTGAAACTCATTGGTTTGGCACTGATGATTTCGGCCGCGACATTTTTTCCCGTGTGATATATGGAGCCCGCATTTCCCTGTGGGTTGGGTTTTTTTCCGTTCTCGGCTCGGTTATGGTTGGTTCGCTGCTTGGCATTGTCGCCGGCTACTATGGGCGCTGGATTGATGGGGTGATTTCGCGCCTGTTTGACATTATGCTGGCGTTTCCAAGCATTTTGTTGGCGATCGGCATCGTCGCTGTGCTTGGTCCGTCCTTGCAAAACGCCCTCATCGCCATTGCGGTCATTAACGTGCCGAATTTTGGCCGTTTGATCCGGTCCCGCGTGTTAAGCATTAAACAAGAGGAATACATTACGGCAGCGAAAGCGATCGGCATGAGCGATTGGCGCATTTTAATCCATCATATTTTGCCTAACAGCCTCGCGCCGATCATCGTCCAAGGGACGTTGGCGATTGCGACCGCCATCATTGAAGCGGCCGCGCTTGGTTTTTTAGGCTTGGGGGCGCAGCCGCCCAATCCGGAGTGGGGGAAAATGCTATCGGACGCCAAAGACTTCCTCACCCAGGCGCCGTGGACGATGATTTTTCCCGGATTGGCCATTATGTTGACCGTACTAGGGTTTAACTTAATGGGGGATGGGCTGCGCGATGCACTTGACCCACGGATGAAAAACTGAAGCAGGCGGTCCGCTACGAGCGGCCGCCTGCTGATTTTTCAAGTTCTTTCTCGAGCTTGTCGTCGTAATGGTAATGATGGAAACTGTCAATCAGCTTATCTAAATGTTCAAGGCGATCCCCGTAATCCATGATCGCCCCGATCAGCGAAAACAGCCGGTAATCGCCCGGGGGCTGGCCGTCCGCATAAAAAGCGGAAGCGAGACGCTCGCGCTGATGGTGGATTTCCTCGGCTCGTCTGCTGTGGGGGAGCGGCTTTGCCTTATGGATAAATTTCAGCAGCAGCTGTTCGTGATAGTCGAGCAAGTGGCTAAGGTGCAAGCAAATGGCTTCGCGGAGTTCAGCCGGCAAACGACTGAACTCGTTTTCGAGCCGGTGCAGCCATTTTAAGACCGATAAAGCCCGATCGGCTGCGGCAATCATTTGCCGGTACAACACGAGCTTGCGCGATTTTTGGAAGCGTTGGCGCCGAAAATACGTGCGCTCTTCTTTGTACATAAAATATAGATGCTCCAGTTTGGTCATTTCTTCGTGCTGTGTTTCAATTTCTTCTTTCAAATGATGATAGTCGGCTGCCTGCTGTTTATGCAGGCGGATCCATTTTAAAATGGCCTCTGTTTCTTCGCTGATTTTTTCATATACCTTTTTTTCATACTTGGGCGGCAAGAAAATCAAATTGACGACAAAGGCGGCAAAAATGCCAAGCATAATCGTTAAAAAGCGGATGGCCGCAAACTGGATAAACTGACGGTCTGTATATTCCATAATCGCGATAACGGTCACGAGCGCGACCGAAATCGTCGAGGACTCGAGGCGCATTTTCAGGCAAAGGGCGATGACAATCATGATCGTCAAACCGACGATCAGCGGATCGCGGCCGAGAATAAGGACGGCGGCAATGGCAAACAAGGCGCCGATCACATTCGCTTGGACTTGCTCGATCAGTGACAAATACGAACGGTAAATGGTCGGCTGCATGGCGAACACAGCGGAAATGCCGGCGAATGCCGGCGATGGAAACTGGAAGAGCGCTGCTAAGAACAAGGCGAGCGCCACTGCGATCCCCGTTTTCAAAATGCGGGCACCGAGTTTCATCTATGATCAAAACTCTCCTTTTTGTTTTGGTGGACCATTCAGTACTATACACAGTTTCATCCTATGTGCGCAAGGAAAAAATATAACGCCCCGACGATGAAGGCGGGGCGTTGGGGAATTTTGGTGTTCAAAGTTGCCGGAACGCCTTGCCAACGGCATCGATCGTGTAGGCGATGTCGTCTTCCGTATGGGCGAGGGTGATAAACCAAGCCTCGTATTTGGACGGTGCAAGATTGATTCCTTGTTTGAGCATGAGTTTGAAAAATTTTGCAAACAACTTGCCATCGCTGCGCTGGGCTTGCTCGTAGTTTTCCACTTTTTCGTCGGTGAAGAAAACGGTGAGCGCGCCTTTTAAGCGGTTGACGGTCACCGGCAGGCCGCATTGGCGGGCATGGGCGAGGATGCCTTCTTCCAACATTGCCCCTAACCGGTCGAGATGCTCATAGACGCCCTTTTGTTTCAACACTTCAAGGCAGGCGATGCCAGCGAGCATCGACGCCGGATTGCCGGCCATCGTCCCCGCTTGGTACGCCGGTCCGAGCGGAGCGACTTGTTCCATAATGTCTTGGCGTCCGCCGTATGCGCCGATCGGCAAGCCGCCGCCGATAATTTTTCCCATCGCTGTCAAGTCTGGCTCAATGCCAAGCAAGTTTTGCGCCCCGCCGTACATAAAGCGGAAGGCGGTGATCACTTCGTCGTAAATGACGAGCGCCCCTGTCTTGTGGGCCATCTCATTGATCGCTTCTAAAAAGCCCGGTTTTGGCAAAACGATGCCGAAGTTGCCGACGATCGGTTCGACCAATACGGCTGCAACCTGCTCGCCCCAAACGTTCATCGCTTCACGGAACGATTCCACATCATTGTACGGCACCGTAATCACTTCCTGGGCAATGCTTGGCGGCACGCCAGCTGAATCCGGCGTCCCCAGCGTCGAAGGCCCCGAGCCGGCGGCGACGAGCACAAGATCCGAATGGCCATGGTAGCAACCGGCGAATTTCACGATTTTGCTTCGTCCGGTGTAGGCGCGGGCGACGCGGATCGTGGTCATCACCGCCTCTGTCCCTGAGTTGACAAACCGCACTTTTTCAAGCGACGGGATCGCCTCTTTTAACATTTTGGCGAATGTAATCTCATGCGGCGTCGGCGTGCCGTACAACACACCGGTCTCGGCGGCGCGGCGGATGGCTTCCGCGATGTGTGGATGGGCGTGCCCGGCGATGATCGGTCCGTAGGCGGCCAAGTAGTCGATGTACTTGTTTCCATCTACATCCCAAAAGTATGCTCCTTGCGCCCGCTCCATCACGACTGGCGCCCCGCCGCCGACCGCTTTGTATGAGCGGGACGGGCTGTTCACTCCACCAACAATGTGCTGGAGCGCTTCTTCATATAATTGTTCTGATTTGGTCCATTGCATTGTTTGATCCTCCTGTTTCCGCTGACTGCCTCTTTATCATATTAAATCGAGAAGACTTAAACTTCAATGCTATAGGCGTAAGTGAAGGATGGATCGGCTCCTCTCATCATTGACGTGCCGATTCAAAAAATCCGACAGAAAATCATTTGTTTCTGTATGGGCGGAAACCGACATCCAACTGTTGCATCGTCGATCGGACGGTGGGCATTGACTTAGGATAAAAGCATTTGGCCGTTCTTTCCAAGGCGAATGCGGTGCTTCACGCAATGGCATCAACAGACTGGAAAACAAAAAAGATGAAAATGGCGGTGATTCATGTATAATGCAACATAGGAGAAGGGCGCAAGCCGCCTTTTTCATTTGACGCCAAGGAGAGGTCAGGAGGAGAATGATGAACGCGATTGAAGTAGAACATTTGCGCAAAGAATTTAAAGTGCATGCCAGCCGCTCCGGCCTTGTCGGAGCGTTTCGCGATTTATGGACGCGCCGTTATACGCTCGTTCGAGCGGTCGATGACATTTCGTTTGTCGTCAAGCAAGGGGAAATCGTCGGCTATATCGGCGAGAACGGCGCCGGCAAATCGACGACGATCAAAATGTTGACCGGCATTTTAACCCCAACGTCTGGGCGTATTGTCGTCAACGGGATGAATCCGCATAAAGAACGGGAGAAATTTGTGCGCACAATCGGCGTTGTGTTCGGCCAGCGCTCGCAATTGTGGTGGGATATCGCTGTTCAAGAATCGTTTCGCTTGTTGAAAAAAGTGTACCGCGTCTCGGATGAACAGTATCGCCGCCATATGGGCGAGGTGATCGAGATGCTTGAGATCGGGCCGCTGCTTGACAAGCCGGTGCGCAAGCTGTCGCTTGGCCAACGGATGCGCTGCGAGCTCGCCGCCGCGCTCATTCACAACCCGCCGCTGTTGTTTTTGGATGAGCCGACAATCGGCCTCGATGTGCTTGTCAAGCTCAACATCCGCCAGTTTTTGAAACAGTTGAACGAGCGGTACGGGACGACGATCTTGTTGACGACGCACGACATGTCAGACATTGAAGCGCTGTGCGAGCGGGTGATGATGCTCGATGAAGGGAAAATCATTTACGACGGGTCGCTTGAGCGCCTGAAAGAAAAATGGGGGCAAGGAAAACGGGTTGCCTTTACGTTCGCCGAAGCGGTGACGGCCGCTTTTTTGCAGCAGTTGACCGAAGGGTTGGGTGTGGTTTGGAAAAAAGGCGAGCAGCCAAACGTTTGGATCGCGCACGTTCCGCCAGGAGGCGTGCCGGAAGTGGTCAGTCGTGTCGCCGCCCGTTATGCGTTGAACGACATCCATATTCACGAAGTGCCGACGGAGGAGATCATCCGCAATATTTATAAGGAAGGTGCGGTTCATGGGTAAGTATGTCGAAATGGTCCGCATCCGCTTTTTAATGATGCTCGCCTACCGGACAAACTATTACACTGGAATTTTGATTTACGCCATTAACATCGCAGCGTATTACTTCCTTTGGTCGGCTATTTATGGCGGCAAATCATCGATGCAAGGAATGTCGCTTGGGCAAATGACGACGTATGTCGCCATTTCCTGGCTGGCGCGGGCGTTTTATTTTAACAACCTTGACCGCGAAATCGCCATGGAAATCCGGGATGGAAAAGTAGCGGTGGAATTGATCCGCCCGTACAGCTATTTAGGGATGAAAGCGGTGCAAGGGCTTGGCGAGGGGCTGTTCCGCCTGTTCTTTTTATCATTGCCCGGGCTTTTGGTCGTATCGCTTTTTTTGCCGCTTCAGTTTCCAGAACACGCCAAAACGTGGCTCGCCTTCGGTGTGTCGCTTCTATTCAGCTTTATCATTTTTTCGGAGCTGAACTTGCTTGCAGGGGTTGTGACGTTTTTTACGTTCCGAAATGAAGGGCTGCTTAGGGCGAAGCGGTTTATCATCGATCTGTTTTCCGGACTGATTTTGCCGCTTTCCTTTTATCCTGATTGGGCGCAGCGGGCGATGATGTATTTCCCGTTTCAAGCCATCAGCTACATCCCAAGCATGATCATGACAGAAAGTTTTCAAGGTACTGCTGTCCGTGATGGCCTGCTTCTGCAGGCAACGTGGTGCATCATATTGCTGTTCCCAATTGGATGGTTATGGAGGACGGCGAAAAAGCGTCTCGTTGTGCAAGGGGGGTAAACGTTGTTTTACGTATCCGTGTTTGTTCAATACATGGCACAATATATGAAGACAAAACTGCAATATCGAGCCGATGTGCTGGTCGAATGGCTGTCGGACTTTATGGCCCAAGCAGTCAACTTGGTGTTTTTGCTTGTTGTGTTCGGGCATACGACGCTGCTTCACGGTTGGACCCGCGATGAGATTTTGTTCATTTACGGCTTTTTCCTCGTGCCGTACGCCGTATTTGCTGCTTTTTTCAACCTATGGGATTTTAATGAGCGCTATATTGTCCAAGGAGAAATGGACCGCGTGTTGACGCGCCCGGTGCACAGCCTGTTTCAAGTCATTTTGGAACGAATGGAACTTGAATCGCTGCTTGGCGCTATACCGGGGCTCATTATTATGGTATACACCGGCGCTCGCCTGTCACTTACGTTTCATTGGTACGATGTCTTGGTCTTTATATTGTTTGTGATTGGTGGTGCACTAATTTACGCTGGCATTTTCATTTCATTAGCAACAGTTAGTTTTTTCGCCGACGCCCGCACATCTATCATGCCGATGATGTACAACATCAGCGGCTATGGCCGCTACCCGGTCGATATTTACCATCGCGTCATCCGCTATATTTTAACGTGGGTGTTGCCGTTTGCCTTTGTCGGTGTTTACCCAGCTGCTTATTTTCTTGAGAAAAAGGAATGGTACAGTTATGCCTTTTTCACCCCGGTGGTCGGCTTCGTGTTTTTCGCCGTGGCGGTCAAGCTTTGGAACGCCGGGGTGAGGCGATATCGCGGGACGGGGAGCTAGGCGCCCGGTCCGTAGTGCTGCCGATTCAAGCAGAGGGCGGAGGGGCATGCGGTATAATCGCCCTGTTGTCCGCGTATATATGAACGACGGACAAAAATGGGGGGGACGCGATGGATTACGCCTTCCTTGGCGTTGTTGCCGCCGTGCTGCTCGGCAGCATCACCTCGCTTTGGACAGCACGCGTGCAAGCGACGCATCGCCTGTCGCTCGATAGCTTATGGGTTCTCGTTCAATGGTATTTAACGATGATGCTCGGTTTTGCCATGATTTATATGATTTTGCAAGTGAATGGCCATACCGTGTTCACCCCATCCTCGAACAGGGCAGCAGAAGGCCGTTTGTCCTTGCTTGAAGACAGCTTATACTTAAGCGGCATGACGCTTTTGTCGGTCGGGTATGGCGATGTCACTCCGATCGGGGTCGGGCGGTGGATCGCCATTGCCGAAGCGCTTCTCGGCTACATTATGCCTGCTGTCATTGTCACGCGCACCGTGTTTGACTGGGACCATCGCTAGTGTGAGTTGCAATTTCCCTCTGTCTTCGCTACGCTAAAAGAAAACGAAGAAGACGGAGGGAATGCCATGACGGCAGCGATTGGCCAGCCAGCCCCAGATTTCACCTTGCCAGCGAGCAACGGGAAAATGGTGTCGCTTTCCGATTTCCGGGGGCAATATGTCGTGCTTTATTTTTATCCAAAAGACTTGACGCCTGGGTGCACAGCCGAGGCGTGCGATTTTCGCGACCGCCATGCACGGTTTGCTGAATTGAATGCCGTCATCTTAGGGGTGAGCACAGACCCAGTCAAGCGGCATGAAACGTTTATTGAGAAATACCAACTGCCGTTTTTGCTTCTTTCCGATGAACAGCATCATGCGGCAGAACTGTATGAGGTCTGGAAGAAAAAGAGGAATTTTGGAAAAGAATACATGGGCATTGAGCGCTCGACGTTCATCATCGCCCCCGATGGAATATTGGTCAAAGAATGGCGCGGGGTGAAAGTGAAAGAGCATGTCGATGAGGTGCTTGCCGAAGTCGCCCGATTGACTTCATCTAGGTAAGCGTCCAAACAATATACATCGTGTTGCGTATGATACATAGTAACCTCCTCAAATGAATGACGCATGGGGGCGGAAACGATTTCCGCCCCCTTTTTTTTGTTAAAATGGCGTACAGCCCCATATATTAATGGTATCTATCCTGAAAATACCCGAATTCCAAAATGCGTAAAGTTCCAGCATTCAACATAAGGACATTTTCATCCTTCCGATGGTGACGAAAATGTTTCGTCATGGAAGTCTATATTGACAAAAGGCGTGTATTCCTTGTAGACTAATTATAAATATTATAAAGTGATAATTTTTTTCATCTTTGTGCAGAGAGCGAGGTGCATGACCGGTGTCTGACAACGAGCAACTGAAGGAAGCGCTTGACATATTGAAAAAGACAGGGATACGCATTACGCCGCAGCGTCATGCGATACTGGAGTATTTGATCAGCTCGATGTCCCATCCGACGGCTGATGAAATATACAAAGCGCTCGAAGGGAAATTCCCAAACATGAGCGTCGCTACCGTCTACAATAACTTGCGCGTCTTTAAGGAAATCGGGCTTGTCAAAGAGCTGACGTACGGCGATTCATCAAGCCGGTTTGACTTCGTCACTTCCAATCATTATCACGTCATCTGTGAAGAGTGCGGCAAAATTGTCGATTTCCACTATCCAGCGCTTGATGAAGTCGAGCAGCTTGCCGCTCACGTCACCGGTTTTAAGGTCGACCACCATCGCATGGAAGTGTACGGAGTATGCCCTGACTGTCAAAAAAATGGGGCGCCGGCGCATTGAAAAAGCTGATAGCACGAAGCGGCTATCAGCTTTTTCTTTTTTTGTTGTACTTTTCATCAAATTCTTTGCCTTCAAGCTCGCGGTCTAACGTCAACGGCTCGCGGCAAAACATGCATAAATCGACGCGTCCAAGCATTTTCGTCACTTTGCCGCATGATGGACAAACGACTTGAACGGCTCTTGTCGAGAGCGTCCCGATCCAAAAGTATACAATGCCGCTGGCAACAAGAAACAACATCCCAAACACCATAAACAACGTCATGATGATCGGCGACGTGCGGAAGAAAAGACCGAGATACATGACGATGACGCCGATAAAAATCAAGCTTAAGGCGAAAGTACGAATTTTGTTGATTTTGCTCGAATATTTAATACTCATAACCGTCCCTCCTACATAGACCACTATACCATAAAACGAGATCCCATCGCGAAGAAGAACTCAACAAAATCGACGTTTTAAAGAAAGGAATTCCTCGTTTTTTTGTCGAAATAACGAAGAACAGTGGCAAACGAAGGGCTCCATAGTCGCAAATAATAAAATGAGCATTGACAGCAATGGGTGTTATAAAAAGGCAATGCAATCATCGAGGGTGGAAGGGAGGAAAGAAAAACCGTTGCAGAAAATAACAGCTGCATGAAGGTGGGGGGGAGTTTTTCGCCAGTTTATTGTAAAGGAAAATTGGCGAAGTTCGTGAGCCCGGCGGCATAGTTGGTTTTTCTGCAAAGGGGAAGGGTATGAAGGAATGGTTGCATCTGATCTGTGAAGAATGGATGAGTCGTTGCAACACGAACGGAATTTTAATGATTGAAAAAATGACTTGCTATGCAGCGACAACGGACACGTTTGATGTTGTGCTGCTCGTCATTGTCGACCCGCAAAGCGAGCCGATGCTTCTCAGGCAGTATTCACTAAACGAGAAAAAGGCAGTGCTTTATGCGGTCAGTGAACGGCAGTTAAATGAATGGCTTGTTCTCGGGTCGCATCGAAAGGCGGTCGACTGGGTATTCAACGGAAAGGTCGTTTTTGATCGCGACGGCTATGTTCAGCAGTTGCGCCAGCGCCTTGAGCAATTTCCACCTAAAGAACGGCGATTGAAAATGGGACTTGAGTTTGCCAAACTGATTCGCCGCTATACGGATGGCAAGGCGCTGTTTACCGCCAAGCATTGGCTTGACTCATACAACCATATGGTGCAAGCTCTTCATCATTTGGCGCGATTGACCGTGATCGAGCACGGACTTTATCCGGAAGTGACTGTGTGGAATCAAGTCAAACGAATGGATGGGCGGATTTATAAGCTGTATGAAGAACTCGTCGGAAGTGAAGAGCCGCTCCCGAAACGACTGGAGCTTTTGCTGCTGGCCAGCGAATTTTTAATTCATTCCTACGTAGAGCCAGGCTCCTCTCATTTATGCGAAGTGCTGCAAGAAAAAAATGGGGCTTGGAGCATTGAGGAAATGGTTGGTCATCCGCAGTTTGCGCCTTACTCGGTTGATCTTGTCATCATGCTTGAGTATCTTGTCGAAAGGAAAGTGCTAACCGTTGTGGAGATTCCAGCAAAAGGAAATACAATATTCGAGCGGTATTATACGTTGCCGAAAAAGGAATTTTGACGGTCCCCTTCCGCTGCTTCTGAAAGGCGGAAGGGAGCCGGCAAGAAGTATGGATGTTGTTAGGACTTTCATTGTGTGCATACAAACGTCAGCTGCAAGTCATTGACGGAAGTAGCGCATCCCGGCGGAAAAAAGCTCTTGACTTCCGTGTCGAACGATGATATATTTTAAATCGCTGCCGCGGCGGGAAAACGTTGCGGAGCGGTATGAATTATGAATAAAAGATTGTTGACAGCGAACAATAGAAATGCTACAATGTAAGGGCCGCTTTAGGAAAGCGGGAGACAAATTTGCATTTGAGGGAGTTCAGAGGAGTTGGCTTCCTCGGTGCAAGGTTGCAAAGAAGCAAGTCCAGACGGTACTCTCGTTCCTTGAAAACTGAACGAAACGAAGCGCAACGAAAAGCGGAGGTCGCTCGGCGCCTTTGGTGCTGCGGCTGAAGCTTACAAAGCCAATCAACTTTCTTTGGAGAGTTTGATCCTGGCTCAGGACGAACGCTGGCGGCGTGCCTAATACATGCAAGTCGAGCGGACCGGATCGGAGCTTGCTCTGGTTTGGTCAGCGGCGGACGGGTGAGTAACACGTGGGCAACCTGCCCGCAAGACCGGGATAACTCCGGGAAACCGGGGCTAATACCGGATAACACCGAAGACCGCATGGTCT